>CAZYXR010000103.1:0-8938 GCA_964650845.1 uncultured Chitinophagaceae bacterium | reverse complement strand
CCTATCCATCTATTGCGCTTTGGGTGCTTGCATTTGTGCATATTTTTAGCGGCTTTTTTGTTTGGCTTTTCACTACGCCACATGGCTATCACATCGGCATCAGCGGAATAATTTATGGCATTGCTTCGTTTTTAATTGCATCGGGGGTTGTAAGAAAAAATCGTTCATCAACAGTTATAGCAATATTAGTTGCCTTGCTATATGGCAGCATGGCTGGTGGCTTTTTTCCGAAAGAAGGTATTAGCTGGCAAAGCCATGCTTGGGGTGCGGTAAGCGGTGTCATTATTGCCATTATTTTCAGAAACAAAGACTTGCCTGAAGAAAACGAAGAAGAAAATGAAAACGAGGATGGCCATTTTTTTGATACGGATGCAAATAAGAATTTTGAAACAGAAAAAAAGGATTTTACTTAAAATTGCCATCTATAACTCAAAACAAAATTCGCTTGTATGACACGCATGTTTCCTATCGCAATTTTGATTGCGGCAATGATTACTGCAAATGCGCAAACTGCAAAAGATGTTTTTAATGCTGAAAGTATTGTATGGTTTGGTTTAGATTATAGCCACGCCCGGCTGATAGGCGTGAAAGACGAAAAGCCTCAAGCTATAAAAGAAAGATGGCTTGCAGAATGGAACGATGTTAGCTATTACGACCGCGCCACTTACCCTCTTGAAAGTGCATTTGGCAAATTCAAGGTGGGTGTAGATAACAAAGTGGTTCCGACAAGAAATGAAGCAACCACTGTTGAAAGTCTTTTTGGCGGTGCCGATTCAAACATTTCGACCGAGACGATAGATAAGATTATCGGCCAATACAAAAACGGCTTGCGCAAAGAGGGTTTTGGCGTAGTGTTTATTGTAGAGTATATGGACAAAGGGAAAAAAGAAGTTGCCGCCCACGTTACTTTTTTCGACATTGCTACGCGCAAAATGTTGTTTACCAAAAGAGTAACCGGAGCTGCCGGTGCACCTGGTTTAAAAATGTATTGGTCGATGGGATTTTCAAGAATTTGCAAAGAAATTTCCGATCAGTTGCTGGTACAATGGAAAAAAGAAGTTGGCGCGAAGTAGAACACCAACTTATCAGCTATCTCACTCGTTTCATTTTTTCATCCATCCACCAATCGAACCGAATAATTTCAAAGCCGGTGGGGTCCCAATAAAATACGCCTTGCGCATCGCGCAACTCTTTCATTTTTTTCTTTTCGCGCTCGTTCACGCTGCGATAGTTGAAACCCGATTGCAACAATGCATACAAGATGCTTGATATAGCTTTTATTCTTGCTACATTTTTTTGGGGGTTTCTGTAAAGCAATTGCCACAGCGCCTTTATGCGAAACAATACCAAATCCATATCGCCCATTTCTATGTAGCTAATTATTTCTAACAGTTTTATACCCAAGCCCCAACCTATTCTGTCTTTTATCATCCATTCGGCTTTATTCAAAAGGGCAAAAACACTTTTGTAGTCCTTTTTGGCAAATGCTAAACCAGCCATAAAGTACCAATACTTTGCCGTAGCCATTTCATCTTTAATAAACTTTGGATGCTTTTTATACAATTCTAAAAACTCGATGCACTGGTTCAACTTTCCATCATACAACGCAGCACGAAAGCCCAAATCGCCAAATGTAAGAGCGTGTGCAAAAGACACGTCATTGATGTTTGTGTGTGCTAACAAAAAGGCTTTGTCAAACTGCTGCGCATTTAAATAAGCATTTAGCAATTGATTGCGCGTAGAGCGAATAGTGGCGGTTCGCTTTAATGCACGCGAACTGTTTACCAACTGAAATCTATCTTCTGCAATTTCGACTGCTGCCTTCTGCTTGCGCTCCAATTCGGCTACAAACATTTGTGCTTCGAGATACTGAAAATGAATATTATCGCTTTGTGTGGTTTCAAAAAACTCGCGCAATTTTCGTTCTACCTGCTTGGCATTTTCCAACGATTCTTGTTCGCGGTTTTTATACATAATATTAGGCGCGGCCAAACTCCACAACATACCCTCGGCCTGCACATATTTTGCTTGGGCATCCAACGCCCACTCCTGCGTTTTTTTCAGTTCATTCAAATACTTTGCATCGCGCGAAAACTGTTGCCCGGCAAGTGTCATGGCTATGTTTGGCAAAAACATAAACACCTCATACTCTTTGGCATCTTTATACGCTCTCTTTAGCACTTCAAGTGCCATTGCAGCATTGCCGCGATTTACAAATACCCTTGCTTCTAAAAACTGTTTTGCTACCTTCCGCAACATGAAGTTAAAATCTACTTCATCGGCTTCCGACTTTTCTGCATCGGCAGCAATAAGCACTACAGAAAGTTGTTCACGAAGCTTCTTTTTTAGGTGCGAAAAAGCCGAAGCTCCAGCCTTGGCATTGCCATACATCGCTTTTATCACTTCCCGGTCGGCAGATGCAGTTTTAGAATAAATCAAATCGAAAAGCTCTTCGGGTTTGGTAGGCTCTTTGGGGTTGCCGCTGCCATAAAGATGCTTATACATCTCTGCCTCTTTCTTGCTGAAAGAATGAATAATAGCTGTTAACTCTTTCATTGCAATAACCAATATATTGTTTTATACAGAACTTACATTGTTCCGAAAAATTTCATCTTTCCAGGGTGCAACATGAATCACCACTACTGCTTAAATACAGGTGCTTGGCGCAAGTAAAAACATACTTTCTTCCTTACATTATTATGCCTTTTTCTTCTACCACCGAGTGGTTTTCGCAACGGAATATTTTTGCCGGGTAGCGATCAATCAACTGGTAATTGTGTGTTGCCATCAGCACCGCTGTATTATGTTCGCGGTTGATACGAATCAGCAGCCTCATTATATCATCGCTCATTTCGGGGTCGAGATTTCCGGTGGGCTCATCGGCAAGAATTACCGGAGGATTATTGAGCAATGCACGAGCCACAACAAGGCGTTGCTGTTCGCCACCACTCATTTGTTTAGGGTAGTTATTTTTTTTGTCGGGCAAGCCTACTTCATTCAATACTTCATCTATTCTGTTATCTACCGATTCTTTACTTTCCCAACCTGTAGCGTTTAAAACAAAGGCAAGGTTTTCGTAAACAGTTAGGTTGTTCAACAACTGAAAATCTTGAAAAACTATTCCAAGCTTTCTTCTTAAAAAAGGTATTTCGCTTTGGGTAATTTTTGCAAGGTTAAAATCGCAAACCATAGCATCGCCTTCGGTTACATCAAGGTCGGCATAAAATGTTTTCATCAAAGTGCTTTTACCGCTGCCGGTTTTGCCAATCAGGTAAATAAACTCGCCTTGAGCAATATCAAAATTGATGTTTGAAAGAATGGCTTTGCCACTTTGGTTGATGCTTACATTTTGATAACTGATAACCTTTTCCATACTCAAGTATTCAATGAATTTACGTTCTTCAAAAGTACATAAGCAAGCAATAGTGCTATGCAAAGTTTTGCACTCAAAAGCGAAGCAAACAGAAGAAAATAGACAATTTCCAGAAACAGCGTTTACAACTGCAATGCTATTTTATCTACACGCTTTTGATGCCTACCGCCCTCAAAAGCTGTTTCAAGAAAAGTATCGGTAAAAGTTTTGGCCTCATCAAACGAAATAAAACGCGCTGGCAAACACAACACATTGGCATTGTTGTGTTGGCGAGCCAAAGCTGCAATTTCATTTTTCCAAGCTATGGCTGCGCGGATAGCCTGATGTTTATTAGCAGTAATTGCAACACCATTGGCACTGCCACAAATCAAAATTCCAAACTGGGTTTCAGCATTCTCTACCGAGTGCGCCACAGGATGTACAAAATCGGGATAGTCGCAACTTTCGGCAGCGTAAGGGCCAAAATCCTTTACATCATGCCCTTGCTTTTCTAAATATGCTATCAACTGTTGTTTGTATTCAAAGCCTGCGTGGTCGCCACCAATCGAAATTTTCATATAAAGTATTTGAGCTATTTCAGAATAAAATGAATATCAATTTCAGGATAAAGTGGTTTATCTCTTTTCCACCTTTGATGCCGCAAAGATACTTAGTTCAAAAAGAAAATACATCGGTATAGCAACCAGCATTTGTGTAAAAACATCGGGCGAGGGAGTGATAATGGCAGCTACAATCAATATCACAACTACCGAATGCCTGCGAAATGATTTCATGGTTGCCGCAGTAAGAATACCAAACCGCGCCAACACAATAGCTATCATCGGCAATTCAAAAATCAAACCAATACCCAAACACATCATGGTAAAAAACGAAATATAATTTTCGAGTGTAATGCGGTTGTCAATTTGCTCGCTCACTACATAACTAAAAGCAAAATTTACCGAAAACGGCACAATCACAAAATAGCTGAATGCTATACCCACAAAGAAAAAAACAGAACAACCGAAAATTACCACGCCCACTTTTTTTGCTTCCGACTCCATCAATGCAGGGCGAATAAAACGCCACAACTCCCACAAAATATATGGAAATGCTACTATAAAGCCCAGCACAAATGCCGTTTTCAGCTGTGTGATAAACTGCCCAAAAAGTTCGGTATTCATCAACTGCACCTTCATGCCGCCAATGCAAAGTGTTTCGGGCAAACTAAATTTTGTAGCAAGGCTACACAGTACTTTATAAGTAATGAAGCCATCTTTGGTAGGGCCAAAGAGTAACTGATCGAACACAAAACCACTATTTAAAAAAAACACTATTGCCAACACAGCAATAGCAATTACCGATCGCACAAGATGCCAACGCAACACCTCGATGTGGTCAAAAAAACCCATTTCTGCTTCTTCTACTTTTGCCATGAGCGGTGCGAAGTTATCAGAGATTTTATATTGAAAATGAAATATTACCCTATTGGAAAAAATGCATCCTCAATATGAAAAATTTCGTAGCCTGCTTTAGCCTTTGAAAGGCTGATGATATCAAAGCGCACTTCTTTGTTTAGATTAATGGCAGCTAAAAAATTTGTTGCTGCATTGCTGATGAGCTGTTGTTTTTTGGGTGTAACCGACTCCTCGGGCAAGCCAAACTTTGAAGAAGAACGAGTTTTAACTTCAACAAAAACGATAGTATTACCACATGCTGCAACAATGTCAATTTCAGCCTTTTGGTAGCGATAATTGCAGGCAAGTATTGTATAGCCCTTTTGTTCAAGATACTGCACAGCAAAGGCTTCGCCTTCTTTACCTACTATGTTGTGTTGAGCCATTGTGATTTTTTCGATATTAAATATCCTTATTTATTCAATTTCACAGCCGCAAAAAAACAATGATGACGATTCAAAATAAAGATAAAACATCAACCTGCCTTACTACCTTAGCTCTCTTACTTTTCTCCACTATACTATCGCGGCAATTGTTTGCACAAGTAAACTATTCCGGGTCAAATATTTTACATCAATTAGAGGCTGTACCTGTGTGTGCAAGTGTGCTGTATGTGGCTGCTCACCCCGATGATGAAAATACGCGCTTGATAAGTTACCTCACCAACGAGTTGCATTACCGCACCGCTTATCTTTCGCTTACACGGGGCGATGGCGGGCAAAATTTGATAGGCAGCGAGCAATCGGAACAAATGGGTTTAATTCGCACACACGAGCTTTTGTCTGCGCGAAAAATAGATGGTGGCGAGCAATATTTTAGTCGTGCTTTCGATTTTGGATTTTCTAAAAATCCTGAAGAAACTTTTCGATTTTGGGATAAAGAAAAAGTGTTAGCCGATGCCGTGTGGGTTATACGCAGCTTTCGCCCCGATGTGATTATCTGTCGTTTTCCAACAACAGGCGAAGGCGGTCACGGCCACCACACGGCTTCGGCTATTATTGCCGAAGAAGCCTTTGCAGCCGCAGCCGATGCAAAGCGATTTCCAGAGCAACTAAAATATGTACAAACATGGCAGGCAAAACGCTTGCTGTGGAACACTTTCAACTTTGGCAGCCGCAACACTACCGCGCCCAACCAATTCAAAATTGATGTGGGTGGCTTCAACACTTTGCTCGGCAAAAGCTATGGCGAAATTGCTGCCGAAAGCCGTAGTTGCCACAGCAGCCAAGCCTTTGGCACTGCGCGCAACAGAGCAAGCCAAACCGAATTTTTTAAAACCATAAAAGGAAACGAACCTAAGCTAACACTTATGGACGAAGTAAACACATCTATGCTGCGCTTTGCCAACAAAACTATTGAAGACAAAACGCAAGAAATCATCCGTCAATTCGATGTAAAAAAACCTCATTCATCGGTTCCTGCTTTAGTGGAATTGTTTAAACAAATAGAAGGATTGAAGGAAACCGATCAGGTCCAAAAAGCATATAAATTGAAACAGCTGCAACAACTTATTTTATTGTGCTCGGGCTTTTATACCGAAGCTGTATGCGCCAAACAATACATTGCGCTTAACGACACTATTACTGTAACTTCCAACATTATCAATCGCTCACCAGGACTTGTAAAACTCAAATCTCTTACAGTAAACGGCAAAAAATTCAGCTACGACTCTTTGTTGATTGCCGGTACGCAGTTTTCATTTTCGGATGTAATAAATGTTCAAGAGCCCTTGCTTGTTTCGCAACCTTACTGGCTGGAAACAAAAACACAGCAAGGAATGTTTGTTGTGAATGAACAAACGCTGATTGGAAAACCAGAAAACGATGGTTTGTTATTTAACAATGTGATAGTAGAAATTGGAGGTAAAGACTTCGATCTTAAACTGCCTGTGCAATACAAAAAAGTAGATCCTGCAAAAGGCGAAATCTACCAACCGCTATACATTGCACCGCCCGCCACAGTTAGTTTTGTAAATGAAGTTTATGTATTGCCCTACGGCACTACAAAAAAGATAGAGGTAAAGGTGAAGGCATTTAAAAAAAATGTGTCGGGAAATGTAACGTTGAATTTGCCTCATGGATGGAAAACCACAAGTGCGCATTCTGCTTTCAATCTTATAAACGAAGGCGATGAACAGCTATTTACTTTTGAAATTGAAGCTCCCGCAAAACGCAAAACCGATACCGTTTATACTATCGGAGCATCGGTAAACATCAACAACAAAATCTACCGCCATAGTTTTGTGGAAATAACTTACCCTCACGTTCCTGTGCTGCCATTGTTCAGTGCAGCAACGTGCAAACTCACCGATGTTACTTTGCAAAACACTGTAAAAAACATAGGCTACATCAGCGGAGCGGGCGACAAACTACCCTCTATGCTAACCGAAATGGGATTGACAGTAAAGAATGTAACAGATGAAGATGTGTTGCAAAAACGACTACAAAAATTTGATGCCATTGTAGTTGGCGTACGCGCATACAACACCGAAACTTCATTAAAAAACCACCAAGCATCTTTAATGGAATACGTAAAAAATGGTGGCAGATTATTAGTGCAATACAACACCAACCAAAAACTAGTAACTGAAAACTTAGGTCCGTATCCTTTCAAACTTTCGCGCGATAGAGTTACCGAAGAAGATGCTCCTGTAACATTTGTTGATGCTAATTCACCATTGTTGAACATACCTAATAAAATTTCTGCAAAAGATTTTGACGGTTGGATTCAGGAACGCGGTTTATACTTTCCATCCGAAATTGATTCTAATTACAAACAACTATTAAGCATGAATGATACTGGCGAAAAACCATTAACTAATGCTGTGATATATGCCAATTACGGCACCGGCAGATACGTTTATACAGGTCTGTCATTCTTTCGCGAATTGCCTGCGGGTGTGCCCGGAGCTTTTAAGTTGTTTGCTAATTTTATTGCCAAGTAGCCTCATTTGTATCTTTGGTGCTGCGCAACAAATAATATGTTGTTACTTTTGCACCGCTATGTGTTTAGCATCATAAAAATCGCAGTATGGAAATCAACGGAACACTTGTACAAGTATTAGAAGCGCAAACCGGAATAGGCAAAAACGGACCTTGGAAAAAACAAGGCTTTGTAATAGAAACCAAAGAAAAGTTTCCGAAAAAAGTTCACATCAGCGCATGGAATGCAGCAGCCGATTCAATAGAAAAGCTTCAACCCGGTGTTGCATTAAAAGTGTCGTTTGATGTTGAAAGCCGCGAATTCAACGGAAAATGGTACACCGATGTAAAAGCATGGAAAGTTGAAACCGGCACCAATGCAAACACTCAAGCAAACAATGCTTCAAGCATTGACGATGATTTTGTTCCGGTTAAAGACGATGAAAACGAGCCTTTGCCGTTTTAATATTACCCCAACATTCTCGCAGCCAACTTAACGCCTGCAACCAACGCATCTGCCTCTTCAAAAGTGTTATAAAATGCAAACGAAGCGCGGCAAGTTCCTTCTATACCAAAACGCTCCATTAAAGGCTGGCAGCAATGATGCCCTGTGCGAATAGCAATGCCTTGCTCGTTAAGCAACACACCAATATCGTAAGGATGAATATCGGCTACCAAAAATGAAACCACCGATGACTTTTCGGGCGCAGTGCCAACAATGCGCAGCCCTTCTACTTCCAACATTTTTTCGGTAGCATATCGCAGCAATTCCTGCTCCCTATTGGCTATGTTTTTCACACCCACATCATTGATAAAATCAATGGCTTCTCCCAACACAATTCCGGCTTCAATATTGGGAGTTCCGGCTTCGAACTTATATGGCAAATCATTATAAGTAGTTCCCGAAAAAGAAACAGTTTTTATCATTTCGCCACCGCCCATGTATGGCGGCATAGCTTGCAGCAATTGCTCTTTGCCATACAACACACCAATGCCGGTTGGCCCAAAAACCTTATGTCCCGAAAACCCAAGAAAATCGCAATCTAATGCTCGCACATCTACTTGTAAGTGTGGTAACGCTTGTGCGCCATCTAAAAAAACAACTGCACCCACACCGTGGGCTTTATCAATAATATGCTTAACAGGATTGATGGTTCCGAGCGAATTTGAAATATAAACTACCGAAACAATCTTGGTGCGCTCGCTTA
>CAZYXR010000102.1:0-9021 GCA_964650845.1 uncultured Chitinophagaceae bacterium | reverse complement strand
TTAGTAAAAACAAAAGCACTAATGCCAATGAAAATGATTGCTTGAATGATTGAAAATATATTCATTGTAATTTTTTCAGATAGGGCGAAAATAGATGAACTAACTTTGTTTGCAACCCTTTTATGCACATAGCGTTCAAATAATTACCAAAAAAGAAAACTTATGCGTTGTTTCTACCTTTTTGTTGCAGCTTTTTTTGCTCTGAATGTTTGTGCCCAAGAGCGTTTAAAAATTGACTTGCGCACTTTTAATAAACTAAAAGCCGGGCAGATAGAAGATAAGACTTTAGGCTTGTTGGTAGAAGGCGATGCTGCCAAAATAGAAGAGTTGGCAAAGTTGTTCGGTGGTACTTTTAAGTACAACTATGGCACAATAAGCTCGGTAGAAATTCCCACAGAGAGTGTATTGAAATTTGTTGCCAATAAAGAAATTGAGCATGTTGAAAATATGAGTGCCATTGGTGTTCAGTTAATGGATACTTCGCGCATAAACGCAAACATAGATAGTGCCCATAATGGTTACGCACCTTTGCTGCAAGCCTATTCGGGAAAAGGTGTTATTGTAGGCATTATTGATGGTGGAATTTACTTTCAACAACCAGATTTTAAAAACCCCGATGGCACTACACGCATTCGCTACATTTGGGATCAACCCGCAGCATCGCCAACCGCGAAGCCGCAGCCTTATAACTACGGGCAAGAATGGAGTTGGATAGATATAAATGCAAACAAATGCACGCATATTCCACCATATCTTTCGAGCGAGTTTGGGCACGGAACTTGTGTTGCCGGAATTGCTGCTGGCAATGGAAGGAGTTTAACGTATGATACTTTGCGTTATCGCGGAGTGGCTTATGAATCGGAAATTATTGCAGTGCGCGTGCCTTTGGGTGGCACATCCTCAAGTTTTCTTGCGCGCATTGCCGATGCAGTAGATTACATTTTCAAAAAAGCCGATGCACTTGGAAAGCCCTGCGTTATCAATACTTCCGTAGGAACTTACTGGGGCTCGCACGATGGCAGAGATTTGACGTCACGGATTATTGACAGCTTGCTGGAACAGAAAAAAGGTCGTTCGTTGGTTGCTGCCGCTGGCAATGCCGGCAATGTAAAATTTCATGCACGCCACGAAGTGAATGGCGATTCGGCAGTTACGTATTTTAAATACAACGCTGCGAATGCGGCAACATATTTTGAATTTTGGGCAGATACTGCCGATTTAAACAATGCAGAATTTGTAATTGGGGCTGTAAGCGCAAAAACAGGCAGTTTAGTAGATACTGCGCAAACAGAAAAATTGAATGTGCTGCGCAATTTTAATATTGGGGTTGATAGATTGACCCGCAATCTTTATGTAGATAATGGCAACCAACTCTTAGGTACTATTGAGGCGTTTGTAACACCTGAAAAAGGCGGAGTTTATTATGTAGAAGTTTACATTACACCTGTTGATGTAAATCCGTTATTGTATTGGAAGTTTCAAACTTTCGGCACTGCAAAACTCGATTTTTGGGCAACTGCCAATTCCAGTATTCTTGGCACTTCCGATATGTTGGATGTGTTACCAAATCTTATCATCAAATCAGACTATCGTTTTCCCGATTCATTATCTACTATGGTGTCGAGCTGGCAAAACAGCAACAGTGTTATATCTGTAGCAAACTACGATAACAGAAGCGGATATTTTGATATTGATTCGGTTTATAGAGATATGAAGTTGTTAGATGGCGATGTTCCCGGCAAGCAACATAAATCTTCCAGTTTTGGCCCAACGCGCGACAATAGATTAAAACCCGACATCAGTGCACCCGGCAGCACCACCATTACCACCGGAGATTTACGCTTGATAAATGGAACAACAGGTTACCCCGGATATGTAGGAAATGCAAACAGATTTAAAGTGGCGTTGGGCGGTAAACACATCAGAAATGGTGGTACTTCAATGGCATCGCCCGTGGTTGCCGGAATTGCAGCACTGTATCTTGAAAAAAGACCAACCGCCCGTTGGGATGAAATAAAAACGGCAATAGTGAACACTGCTAAGCGCGATTCATTTACAACCGCAAGTGCAAATTATGCCTATGGCAATGGAAAAGTAAACGGCTTTCGTGCGTTGCTGGAGGAGTTCGCTTATGGATGTATGGATTCCGGCTCCATCAACTATCATCCTTCTGCAACATTAGACACAGGTGGTTGTGTGAAAAAAGTGTATGGTTGCACCGATGTTGATGCCATCAATTTTTCAAATACTGCGAACGTGAACAACGGCACTTGTATTTACGAAACAGGAATTGAAAAGACAATTGCTGCTAAGAAAATCGGAGTGCGCACTTATCCTAATCCATTTACCAACGAAACATTTTTTGCTATTGATGGCTTGCAACAAAATTTCAATAATGCTGAAATTGTCATCAACGATATGATTGGCAGAACAGAAGATAAAATCAATGTTGCGAAAGGCAACTTTCAATATCGTTTAGCAAACCCAACGCTGCCAAGTGGCGTACATTTATACAAGTTGGTAGTGGATGGCAAAACTGTTTACACAGGTAAGGTGGTGAAGTACTAATATTCTAACAGTAGTGTATTTTTACTTCTTCTGCAAATCAACCCTGTGCGGATGCTTTTTGTAATACTGCCAAAGTGCAATAGCGCCAAGCGTTCCAACAACAGACATGATGATAGAAATAAGTTCTGCCTGTTTTAAATGAAAGCCAAATACATCAATCAGGTTTCTGTCAGAAATATCGCGCACCTGCTCAATAGTGTATCTTTGAATACCATTCAATACAAGGAAGAAAAGGAAAATCATGCCCGGCATGTAAGTGTATATTTTGCGCACCGAAAGAAGCAGTACACAAATCAATGCGCACTCGGCAAATTCATAAAGCGGAGTTGGTAAAACAGGAGGGTCTAAGTGCGTGCAAAAATTACCGAGGCAACCTTCTATGGGCACACCTGCACCAATGATGTTATGTGCGTAATCATTACTCCACAAAAATTGCGGAATCCAATCAGGCTTTGCTGCGGTATTTACGATACCCCAATCGCCATCACCGCTTACGTGGCAGCCAATTCTGCCTATGCCGTTAGCAAGAATATAACCCGGTGCAACACTATCGAACAAATGAAGAATATGAATTTTTTTGAAGTAAGCATACAAACCAAAACCAATACCCGCAAAAATCAATCCGCCCAAAACTGAAAGTCCGCTGAACATAGAGCCGATGGGGTCTTGCATAAATGCCTGCAAGTCTTCAGGGTTTTCGAGGAAGTTGAAAATGTTTGCACCTGATATTCCAAGCACTGCTGCAATTACCACCAAGTCGCCAATTTGTTGGCTTGGGTAAATTTTTATTATTTCTGTTTTGGGTTCTGGTAGTTGCTCTTTTTTTCTGCTGTAAAAGTAGTACCCACCCATAATTGCCGCGCCTATTACTCCACCAAGCCAGCTACCTTCCATAGAAAAAATGTATGCCTGAGGGTTGATGCTAAAGGTGGTTTTATCGAGCATGATGCCCACTAATTTTAGCCCAATTACAAATCCTAAAAGTGCATTGAGCAATACATCCAAAGGCTTTGGAGCTTGACCGGTGATGATAGTTTTGGTGGTGTAGTTGAAAAGCCCGAGTGTTTCTCTGCGTCTCATTTCCCAGGCTGCAATTGCAGCGGCTACAATAAATCCCATAGCAACAAAAAAGCCGTAGCTGTATATTGGAAGAAAGCGCAGGTCGATGCTGGTAACATCGAACAGCCAATCGGTAATGCGAGGGTAACAACGAAGCAATAACATGATGTATTATTTTAGTGATTGAACAAATAATCCAATTTTAGCGGGCGAATAAAAGGAAGTTCTTTGGGTAACAAGTGGTAAAATATTACAAGTTGTTTACTCTGCTTCTGCATTTGGATTGCTCCAGTATCTGTGCCATTTATCCATCACAGCCTTAAAATCGTCAGGCATTGGGCTTTCAAAAAAGTAATCTTTTCCGGTTGCCGGGTGTTTGAAGCCTAGCACTGCCGCGTGTAATGCTTGGCGGGGTAACAACTCCAAGCAATTATCAATAAACTGCTTGTATTTGGTGTGTATGGTACCTTTTAAAATTCGGTTGCTGCCATAGCGAATATCGCCAAACAAAGTGTGCCCAATTGCTTTCATGTGAACGCGAATTTGGTGTGTGCGGCCAGTTTCTAATTTGCATTCCACCAGTGTTACATAATTCAATCTTTCTAAAACCTTGTAGCGTGTAACTGCATTTTTGCCTTTGTCGCCTTCTGGAAAAACTTGCATTTGCATACGCAATCTTTCGTGCCGGCCAATGTTTACATCAATTTTACCTTCGTCTTCGGCTATGTTTCCCCATGCCAGAGCAATGTATTTTCGTTGTATAGTTCTGTCGAAAAACTGCTTTGCCAAATGCGCCAAAGCTTGATCTGTTTTTGCCACAATCATTAAGCCTGTTGTGTCTTTATCGAGGCGGTGTACTATGCCCGGGCGATACGCTTCTTTTACCGAAGGTAAATTTTGGTAATGCCACATCAATGCATTGATGAGCGTGCCACGTGGGTTGCCTAAGCCCGGATGCACCACCAAGCCGGCTTGTTTGTTGATTACCAAAACGTGTTCATCTTCAAAAACAACTTCCAATGGAATGTTTTCGGCCGAAAGGTCGTACTCTTCGCTGGTGCGTGGCAAAATAAGGTGTATTGCATCGCCAGGCTTTATCTTGTAATTGTTTTTTACGGGTTTGCCGTTTACCAGCAGGCTTTGTGTTTCGGCTGCATACTGAATTTTTGTGCGGCTGATTTTATTGGTAAGTCGCGAAGAAATGAATTTGTCTATGCGATCGGTTTGCTGCCCGGGGTCAATTTTTATGTGAATTTCCTGAACCAGTTCTTCGCCCTGCTCGGTTTCTTCGTCAATAACATCATCTGTAATCATGCTGCGAATATGGGTGAATTTAGGATGTGAGATTTTTTTGATTTAAAATTTACAGTTATTGCTCGGCACTTCAATATTCAATTTTATCTTCTTTTTTTAGCCATAAATCGAAAACTTCCTTTGCTTCATTACGCATCAAAGTTTCAATTGGGATGCTTCTTTTATCTATTGGTTTTTCAATTTCATCATAAATAAAAGCATCGTCAAAGCCAATGTTGGCGGCATCGTTTTTGGTGTTGGCAAAATAGATTTTATCAATACGTGCCCAATAAATTGCGCTCAGACACATGGGGCAAGGTTCGCAACTGCAATAAATTTCGCAACCGTTTAGTTGAAATGTTTTTAGGCTTTGGCAGGCATCGCGAATGGCTACCACTTCGGCATGTGCGGTAGGGTCGCTGGTTGAAACTACTTTGTTGCAACCTTGGCCAACTATAACTCCGTTTTTTACAATTACCGCCCCAAAGGGTCCTCCAATTCCGTTTTCCATTCCTTGTTTGCTAAGGCGAATGGCTTCGAGCATAAAATGTTTGTTTTCCATCATAGTAGTTTCAGATTTATACCAATTGCTGAAATGTGAATCAGTATATTACAACAGTTCTTTCAGCTCAATCAATTCTCTTATTTCAAATGTAGGGTTGTGTTTGTGCCATTTGTTGCGCGGGTTGAAGTACACAGAATCTATGCCTGCATTTTGTGCGCCTTCAATATCGGTATGCAAGCTATCGCCAATCATCAGCGAGTTTTCGGGCTTTGTTGCTGCCAGTTTAAAAGCGTGATGAAAAATTTCGGCTTGCGGTTTTTGAAAACCGAGTTCTTCAGAAATCAATATGTTTTTAAAATAGTCTTTCAATCCCGAGTTTTCAATTTTTACTCGTTGCACCTCAGCAAACCCATTGGTGATAATATGAATTTCGTATTGCGATTGTAAATGATTAAGCACTTCAATTGTATGTGGTATCAGCGCTGTTTTATATGGGCTGATTTTGAGATACTGCTCGGCAAGGGTGTTGGCTAATTTTTCATCGTCAATAGAAAACCGTGTAAGGGTTTCGCGAAAGCGGCCGATACGCAATGCTTCTTTACTCACTTTGTTATTGTGGTAGAGATACCAAAATTGATCGTTGATGGGTTTGTAAGTTTGATGAAATTGATTGAAATCGTAGATGCCTCTTTCTTTCAAATTATTCAACTCGTACATTTCGTTTAATGCGAGTTTTGAATTGGTGTCGAAGTCCCAAAGTGTGTGGTCTAAGTCGAAAAAGATGTGATTGTAGTTTTTCAAGCATTGCAAAGATAAGTGTATGCCATGTATTGCCGTTATTTAATTTCTATGCTTTTTTAAAAGACTTGGGTAACATTGCAGGTAGTTTTTAATATCCTAAATAAGGATTTTAGTGGTGAAAAAGTTTTAGGCATTATGAGAAAATATCTTCCGTATATTTTATTGTTAGTTATTCTAAGTGTTTTAATGGCTTGGTATTTATTAACTCCAAACCAAACTACATTAGATGAGCGCGAAGGTGCATTTAAAGTAAAAGACCCAGCGCGAATAGGTAAAGTGATTTTGCACGATGATAAAAAAAGAGACATTGTGTTGGAGAAAAAGAACGGAATATGGTTTGTAAATGATAAGTATGAAGCCCGCCAAGATTTGATTGAAAGATTGTTGGAGGTGGTTTCGCGAATAGAATCGCAAGCACCTGTGAGCAAAGCTGCTCACGAAAATGTTTTGCGCGAAATGCTTGCTTCAAACATTCAAGTGCAAGTTTTTTATGCTGGAAAAAGCAACCCCGAGAAAGTTTATTATGTAGGCGGTCCCACGCTTGATAGTAAAGCAACTTATATGCTTATGCAGCTCGATGGCAAGCCGGCTTCGCGGCCGCACATTGTGCGCATTCCGGGCTTTGATGGTTACCTTACACCAACTTACGAAGTGGAAGAAGATGTGTGGCGCAGCCGCATGGTATTCAACGTAAATCCCGAGTCAGTAAAAAAGTTGGAGGTGCAATATCCCGAAAATGATGTTCGGTCTTTTTCTATTGAACAGGCGGGGCGCGACTCTTTTAAATTGCTTAATTCAAAAGGAGCAAACACCATTGTGCCGCAAGGTGTTTTGTATGCTTATGTTTCCATGTATCAAGGTGTGCAGATAGAAGATTTTGAAAATGAGAATGCCGAAAAAGATATGATTTTGCGTCAAACTCCATTGGCAATAATTTCGGTAACCACACAAAATGGAGACACCAAATTGGCGAAGCTGTTTTATATGCCGGTAAACAGGCGCAGTAAAACACAAATGGATGAACACGGCAACGATGTTAAAACCGATATTGATAAATTATACATTGCACTGAATGACGATAAAGATTTTGGTGTGGCACAGATTTATGTTTTCGGCAAGTTGTTGCGCACTTTTGAAGAGTTTACAAAGTCGGAACCTGTAAAATAGATATTGATGAAGAAACTATTTACGATTTCGCAAGCAGCAATTTCAATCGAAGATTTGGCGCGATTTTTATCGGTGCCACATAAGATAGATTTGGCAAGCGATGTGGTTGAAAGAGTGAAAAAGAATAGAGCTTTTTTAGAAACAAAACTCATCGAAAAAGATGCCCGATATTATGGTATCAACACAGGCTTTGGTGCATTGTATGATGTGGTGATTGATAACTCGCAGGTGGAGCAGTTGCAGCAAAATTTGGTAATGAGCCACGCTTGTGGCATGGGCGATGAAGTGCGCGAAGAAGTTGTGCGCTTAATGATGTTGCTTAAAATTAAAGGTCTTTCGTTGGGTTACTCTGGAGTAAGTGTGGAAACCCTGCAACAGCTTGTACTGCTTTACAATAATGATATTTTGCCGGTTGTGTGGGAGGTTGGCTCGCTTGGCGCATCGGGCGATTTAGCACCCTTGGCACATTTAAGTTTACCGCTTTTGGGTTTGGGCTCTGTGCGCTACAAAGGTAAAAAAATGACTGCCGCTTCGGCATTAGAATTGGCAGGATTAAAAGCAATAAAATTACAAGCAAAAGAAGGGTTGGCATTATTGAACGGAACTCAGTTTATGAGCGCGTGGGGTTGTTTTTCGATATTAGAGAGTGAAAGAGTAGAAAAGTTGGCCGATTTTACTGCGGCTGCCTCGGTTGATGCATTTGACGCATCGCTTGCGCCTTTCGATGCGGATATTCAAAGAGTACGAAATCATATAGGACAAATAGAATCGGCAGAAGCAGTGCTGCGTTTTTTAGAAGGAAGTGAAATTGCTGAACAGGCGAAAGAACATCTTCAAGATCCTTATTCATTTAGATGTGTGCCGCAGGTGCATGGTGCCGTAAAGTATGCAATATCGCAGGTGCGCGATGTGTTTGAAAGAGAAATAAATGCAGTTACCGATAATCCACTTGTTTTTCACGAAGAAGATAAAATTATTTCTGGTGGAAATTTTCATGGTGAGCCATTGGCGATTGCTTTAGATTACCTGAGTATTGCCATGAGCGAACTGGCAAGTATCAGCGAGCGCAGAACTTTTCAGTTGATATGTGGTAAAAGAAATCTTCCCAAATTTTTGGTGCAAGACAGTGGATTGAATTCAGGGTTAATGATTCCTCAATATACCGCTGCTGCAATTGTGAGTATGAATAAGCAACTTGCTACTCCGGCATCGGTAGATACGATTACTTCCAGCGATGGACAAGAGGACCATGTGAGTATGGGCGCAAATGCCGCAGTTAAATGTTACAAGATTGTGTACAACATAGAAAAGGTGCTTGCAATAGAGTTTATGACTGCCATGCAAGCCTTAGATTTTAGAAAACCATTAAAAAGTTCTTTGCTTATTGAAAATGTAAAAAGCAACTATCGCAAGCAAGTTGCGCACCTTTCAAACGATAGAATTTTGTACGATGACATCCAAGTTACAGTAGATTTTATGCGAGAAATAAATTTTTGAGTTGCAGAACTTGTAAACAGTTTTATATTCGCACTCCGTTTTGAACAAAATGGAAACGGTTTGGTAGCTCAGTTGGTAGAGCAATAGACTGAAAATCTATGTGTCGGGGGTTCAATTCCCTCCCAAACCAC
>CAZYXR010000101.1:8200-9332 GCA_964650845.1 uncultured Chitinophagaceae bacterium | reverse complement strand
ATAGTAAGGCTGTCTTTAATCAAACAACCATCTTTTGAACGTGTTTCAATTCTATAATTTGTTGTTCCTTCGGGGCGCACTTTTGTTGTTGCATCTGTTGGATTATCTGCCGTAGCCGCTGGCGACCATGAGTAAGTGAATGGACCCTCTGAACTTGGTGTAGGCGTAACCGTAAGCTGCGCGCTTTGGTTCAAACATATTGTTGAATCATTTGCAGCAACAGAAACACTAAATGTATTTACAGTTGTAATAGTAAGCGTGTCTCTATCTTTACAACCACCTATCAAATCGCCTTTAACTATGTATGTTAAGGGTGAGGTGGTAGGCACTACAATTACTTTACTACTATCGCTTCCATTTACATAAGTAAAATCTACCGCTGGCGACCAATTGTAGTTTTGTGCACCTGTGGCGTGAATGGTAACCGGACCACCTCCTACACAATAAACCCTATCGGGGCCTATGGTAACACCTTTGTTTACGGTAAGTTCATAAGTCAAAATTTGTTTACCTTCTAAAGGGCAAGCTCCATCAGATACCACTATGGTAATGTATCGAGTGCCGGTGTCATTGCCAGTTGGTGTCCAACCCACAGTTATCATTACAGAATCTGGACGGTTGTTTAACGGTGTTACCGTCAACGAAGCTCCTGGCAATGCTGTTGCAATATTTGAAGTAACAGTTATAGCTTGTCCATCTTTATCTTTTGCAGGAATAGAAAATGACAATGGTGTTCCGGGGCAAACGCCTAATGAGCCGAGACCCAAAACAGTGGCTCCGGTTACATTTGCATTACTCAAAGTGTCATTTACCGTAGGTGGTGCATTCGTGCAGTTAATAACCACAAATTGGATATCGCGAATGGTGCTTCCTACAAACACACCGTTTCTATATTCATCCACACGCACAGCTATGGTGTAGTTTCCTACTTGGGTTGGAATAAAATTCATTGTTCCTGTAGCAGTATTAAAATTGAAACCACCATTGGTAGGCATAGGGTTAGCAACCGAATAACCCGAAGCATAAGGCACCGGTGTGTTAAGGTCATCTAATGGCTGCACCATAGAATACACCAATGAGTCGCCATCAACATCTACAGCTCCGTGGCTAAAAATATATTGCTGCCCAATGC
>CAZYXR010000101.1:0-8190 GCA_964650845.1 uncultured Chitinophagaceae bacterium | reverse complement strand
AATATGGCACTGGCAATGAAGTAAAAACAGGTGCATTATTGCAACTACCCGTATTATTTGTATTTAATGTAGCAAAGGTAAAAAGGTCATATACATCAGAATTCTGCAAGTTATTGATACCCGCGTTTCTTGCATTTTCAGAGATACTAATAGTTACATTCCCGCAGTTTGGCGGTATGGTTACAGTTGCTGTGTAGAAAAATATTTTCACCCCAGGATACTGTCCGTTTGTAGAATTACATTTTGATTGAGACTGAGATGTAAAACACAAATCAGAAACCTCGCTACCGCTTTGAACAGGCTTACCATTCAAAATCATTGTATAAACATTATCCTTTGTAAGCGAGAGCGACTGCGATAAACCACAAGCTGCTCCGCTGATTTGTGCCGAAAGTGTTGTTGGCTCAGCAATACCTTCGCAATCTCTGTAAAATGATGCAACAATCTTATACTGGTTATTGCCCAAACACTCGTACGAAATATCGGCACCCTTGGCATGTGATGCCAAAACAGTTTTGGAATTGACTAAAATAAAAGAGAGTGTGAGACACAGTGCAGCAAGTAAATTTTTATTCATCTTCAAGAGCATTTTTTCAATAAAAAGAACGTTTAATTGGTATTTATCTGCAAAAGTAACCAAAAGTTAATAGTGGAATAAGTAATATTTAATAGTGCAATCGCTGCAATACACATCATGTTCAAAATGAATAGAATAGAAAATCCATTATACATTTCTTAACTAATTACTTCATTCATAATAGACAAAAACAGAACGCTTTACAACCATAAATCAAGTTGAATGATGATATTATTCCACAAAAACTTTTGCAATGTATTTTTTTGAATCAACATACACTTCAACAAAATACAGCCCATCTTCAAGGTCTTCAATGTCTAAGGTATAGTCTTTCGTTGCTGTATCAAAATATACTGTATTGCGCCCAAGTATTTTGCGTCCACTTACATCATACACGGCTATTGAAGGCTGCAATGTTTGCGTACCGGCATAGCGAATTGTTAAAGTTGATGATGCAGGATTGGGATAAACACTAAATCGAAACGGTTCTGCTTCAACATCACTTACACTGGTAGGTTGTGGCGACAAAAGCATGTATTTCCACACCGAATCGAATGCAGGCTGATTGTTTGTATTATTGGGAGTAGCAATATAAATAACCACCGAATTGTGGTACTGCCCGGCTATTTTGGGTGTAAGTTTTGAATACAAACATTTTGACCCTGCGTAGCTGTTGGTAAAATCTTCAACCAAAGTTGTATCATCATTTTGCAACATACCTAAACCTCGCAAATTTTCATACTGCCGACTAAAAGGTACAAGCTCATCCATTAAATGTAAAAAAGCAAAATGATTGCTGACAGGCGTAACTCCTTGTTTTCTCAACCATGGTGCAGCCTTGCCGAAATGCGTGCTGTAATCATTGGGACCCGCAAACATCAAAACTCTTTGGGTCGAAAATTGCTTTGCAAAATATGCTGCATGACCGGCACCCTGCGAATGACCACACACTGTTATTTTGCTCCAGTCAATTTGCTGTGGCGAAAGCAAAAATTCATCCCAACCATCTGCCGGATAAGTTTGATTAAGAAAAGAAAGTAAATTTAATGTGCGGGTATATATGGAATTGAAAGAATCAACATTCACATTAGAACTCACCTGTGTTCCAAAGCAAATTTCTTCTCTAAACTTATCGAAACTCAAGCTATCGCTGCTGCTTGCAAGAAGCGTTGTAAGTACATTGTTTGGATACGCCACACCTATGGAATGAAAACCAAGTTCGGCAGCATAGAGCGAAAAAAACTTGTAATCGGATGGCTTGCTGAAAGTGCCGCCAATAAACAGCATCAACTTACCATTTGCCGCCAATGAATTGCGCGCTACAAAATGACTATCGGCCGATGAATACGATTGATGTGTAGCCGATGGATGTAAATAAAAACTTTGAACCTGCGCAAACGAAACAGCGCAAAACAAATAGCAAAAACAAAACGCAAGAGCAGAGTTTTTCATGTGCGACATTATGATGTATGCCGAATATAGGAACAATACACGGCTTTCAAAATTAGCCTACACTCTTTTGCTTAGGAATTTTTCTCTACTGCCAGATGCTTCTCATCATCAACCTTTACTTAGCTCGGTAAAATACTTATAGAAGTAAGGTATAGTTTCAATTCCTTTTAAATAATTCCATACACCATAATGCTCGTTTGGCGAGTGTATGGCATCAGAATCTAAACCAAAGCCAAGCAATACCGATTTTGTATTTAATACTCTTTCAAACATTGTAACTATTGGAATGCTACCACCCGTGCGCAGCGGAATAGGGGTTTTGCCAAAAGTGGTTTCCATTGCTTTGGCAGCCGCACGATACGAAACACTATCGGTAGGTGTTACAGCGGCTTCGCCACCGTGCATTGGGCTTACTTTCACTTTTACATACTCGGGAGCCGATTGAACAAAGTAATCGGTAAATAATTGGGTTATCTGCTCATAGCTTTGGTTGGGTACTAAACGCATAGATATTTTAGCGTAAGCTTTTGATGGCAGTACAGTTTTTGCGCCTTCGCCTGTGTAGCCACCCCAAATACCATTTACATCTAAAGTGGGGCGAATAGAAACGCGCTCTAAAGTAGTAAAGCCAGCTTCGCCCAATTCTTTTGCCATACCCAAATCATCATTGTATTCCTGCTGGCTAAAAGGAGCTTGTGCCATTGCAGCGCGCTCGCTGGCATCTACATCTTGTACCGAATCATAAAAACCAGGAATGGTAATCTTGCGATTTTCGTCATGCAACTTACTAATCATATCGCAAAGAATATTGATAGGATTAGCCACTGCTCCACCATAAACACCGCTATGCAAATCGCGATTTGGCCCTGTTACCTCCACCTCTAAATAACTTAACCCACGCAAACCAGTGGTTATACTTGGATGCTCATTTGCAATCATCGAAGTATCGGAAATCAACACCACATCACTCTTCAACAATTGTGTATTGGCTTTTACAAAGCTTTCTAAATGCTCACTACCAATTTCTTCTTCACCTTCTATCATAAACTTCACGTTGCAAGGCAATAGATTTTGACTCATCATTAATTCAAAAGCCTTTACGTGCATATACATTTGCCCTTTATCATCTGCACTGCCGCGAGCATAAATATTGCCGTTTTTTACAACCGGTTCAAAAGGCGGAGATGTCCACAAATCGTAAGGGTCGGCTGGCTGCACATCGTAGTGCCCGTAAACAAGAATAGTTGGCAACGATGCATCAATAATTTTTTCGCCATACACAACCGGATAACCGGGTGTTTCAAAAAGTTGAACTTTTTCGGCCCCGGCAGATTTTAGTTTCTCTGCCACAAAATTTGCAGCTTGCAATACCTCGGCCGAAAACTTTTTATCGGCACTTACCGAAGCTATGCGCAAGAGATCAAAAAGTTCATCTAAAAACCTATCCTTATTACTATCAATCAATTTACTGAGTTGTTGCATATTTATTATTGAGCGGCTAATATAAACGGATAATTATTCGCTGCTTTGCTTTACACAAAAATTCTATGACAAACAATTCAGACGTATTCTCAGGGCAGCAAATACAGCAGCAACTCGTCTTCATGAACGACTCTATAAAGGCAAGAAAAAAAGATGTAGAAAAACACATCCTACAATTAATGCATTACGCCTATGCTCAGCAAAATGAAAACTTGTTGGCGCAGCTTTATACAGCATTAGCAAAAACCGAATTACTGCTAAAATTCAACAATCAAAAAGCAATTGAATATGGATTACTATCAAAAGAACATTTAGATGAATCGAGCGATACAACTACACATATCAATACACTTACAATACTGGGGCGCGCTTTTCAACGAACCCGCGATTATACCACAGCGCAAAACTACTTTTTAGAAGCACTTTCACTTTTCAACAACAGCGAGATTTGCAATAATGAACAACAGGAAAACCTTGCTTATCTAAACATCTTTCTCGGCACACTTTATGTAAACATTGGCATGAACTCTTTTGCCGGAGAGTATTTCAATACCGCAAGAGTTTTGTTTTTGCAGTTGAATGACCAAAAAGGACTATTGATAGCACAGCAGTCTTTAGCGTCCTACTATTTCCACCAAGAAGAATATGACAAAGCACTCGCAATTTTTGAGCCATTAATAGAAACTTATGAAAACACCGATGACGAAAATTTGCAAATAGTACTCGATTACAGCAGCCAAATTTTTCGCGATAGAAACAACTATGAAAAAGCTTTAGAATATCAACTGCGAGCATTGGCAGTGCGCAAGCTGATTGGCAACGAAGCTCGATTAAGCTACTCCTATTTTTCGTTGGCAAAAATTTACTACAAAACAAATCGCAATGTCGAAGGCGATAAATACTTTGAGCTACTAAAATCGGTAATGGCAAAACACCCCGATTTCTTTACCGAAAACCTTACGTTAGATGTATTTTGGGATTTGTATGGCGAAAAGGGCGAATATGAAAAAAGTTACAACTACTACAAGCAGATAAAAGCGCACGTTGCAGAACCCGAAGTATTGGAAAAAATGATGCGAACCATATTGGAAAACGAACGTGAAAAACAGCAACAAGCATCCACTCAAGCACAAGAATTGCGCAACCTCAACAATAAAATGAATGAGTATGCCATGCAGTTAGAAGCCACTAACAAGGATTTAAAAAACTATGCCCATGTAACATCGCACGACCTGCGCGAACCACTACGAATGGTTTCTACTTACATGAGCATTCTTGAAGCAAAACTCAGCAACAAATTAGATGAGCAAGAAAAAACATTCTTGCGCTTTGCGGTAGATGGAAGCAGGAGAATGGACGAAATGATTACCACACTTTTAGATGCAGCAAAAGGTACAAAAACCAAAGAACAAACAATAGATTTAAACAAAACCCTTGAAACCGTAAAGCAGAATCTTTTTCGTTTGATGGAAGATAAAAATGTTGTTCTACATCATACTGCATTACCCATAATTTTGGGCAATGAAATTCAATTCACACAAGTATTTCAAAACCTTATTACTAATGCAATAAAGTACAACACAAGCACACAACCAATGGTACACATTTCTGCCGAAAAAATCGAAAACCACTGGCTGCTTAGTGTTGCAGACAATGGAGTGGGAATTCCCGAAGAAAAGCGAAAAACTGTTTTTGAAATGTTTTCGCGTGTAGAAAACGAAAGCAATGAAGATGGCACAGGAATTGGACTTTCAACAGTGCAAAAAATCATTCATAAAATGACTGGCGAAATTTGGATAGAAAACAACAAACCACAAGGCACTGTGTTCAAAATAAAAGTAAAACAATTAGCCGTTGTTTAGCCATAGAGCTAAACAACGGCAATCAATTATTTCAAAATAGTTAATGACCCTTTGTAATTGGTATCGGTGTGGTTATCAATAAAAATGTATTTCACCGAATACACATAAACACCCGCAGGAACTTGCTTTCCGCTGGCGAAACCATCCCATTTAAAGTTAACATCTTCTGTTTCGTAAACTTTTTCGCCCCAACGGTTGAACACCATGATACTGAATTGTTTTACAGCTTTTATATTACCATACACTTGCCAATAATCGTTGCCGCCATCATTGTTGGGCGAAAAAGCATTAGGTATGTAAACTGTGTAATCAGGAATTACCGTTGCCGTAATTTGCGATGAACCCGAACAACCGTTACTGGTTGATACATTCACTGTATATGTAACTGTATTGATTCCATCAAAAATAGGATTGTCGCAATTAGAACATGACAAACCAGTTGCCGGAATCCATGAATAGTTGATAGTGCCAGATTGATTGGTTGAAATATTCAACTGTACAGGATTACCCAGCGATGTTTCGGTAGGATTAGGAACTACAGTTACTTCTACCGGACCAGGTTCTACTATTTGCGCAGTAGTGGTAGCTGAGCAATTTCCATTGTCGGTAACAGTAAGCGAATAGCTACCCGAAGCCAAATTAGTGAACAAACCACTCGCATTACTTGCACCTGAACTCAAAGCGTAGTTATACCCTAGCGAGCCTCCGGTTGCAGTTGCATTTATACTTCCATCTGTGCGTTGATAGCAAGTAACATCGCTGGCAATTGCTGAAACATTTATCTGCGATGGTTCGCTCACAACAGCATTAGTAGAAGAAGTACAAGAATTGATGTCGGTTACAACAATGGTGTAACTTCCAGCTGGCAAGGCATTAAAACTTCCGGTGCTTGAATTGAAAGTAGCAGCCCCATCTGTAGCAGTATAAGAGTAAGTGGGCGTTCCACCTGTAGCAGTAGCTGCAATACTTCCATTGCTTAGACCAAAGCAACTTGCGGCAGCAGTGGTAGCAGTAACCGCAATTGCAGCTGGTTCGGTTACAGTAACTGAAACTGCAGCAGTACAATTAGTTTGGTCGGTAACAGTAATACCATAAGTGCCGGCACCAATTGACGATGCGCTATTAGTTGTACTTACGTTAGGCTGCCATAAATAAGTGTAATTGCCGGCTCCACCATTTGCGGTAAGTGTAATTGAGCCGGTAGTAGCAGCATTGCAATTTACATCGGTGTGTACCTCGGCAACAACAATCTCTGTTGGCTGATTGATTACAAACGTGTTTACCTGCTGGCACCCGTTAGAAGCTGTTGATGTAACCGAATAACTACCCGCAGGCAACGATGCAGTAGCCGTAGTTGCTGGCGAATTGCTCCATGTAAATGTGTGTGGTGCAGTTCCCTCTGTTGGACTTGCAGTTGCACTGCCATTTACTCCAAAGCATGTAGCATCTACCGGCACCACAGCTAATGGTGGCGATGTAGGTTGTGCAATCACAACACTTAGTGTTGTTGTGCAGGCGTTTGCATCCGATACAGTAACAGCATAATTTCCGGCAGGAATATTGCTTCTTCCTTGTGTGGTTACCCCTCCACCCCAATCGTAGGTGTAAGGAGCAGTTCCACCCGAAGGGGTTACAAAAATATCTCCATCATTTGCACCAAAGCAAGAGGCATCTTGATGCGTTTCGGTAGCAGACAATTGAGTCGGCTCTACAATTGTTTCAATAAGATTTACCGAACAATTATTCGCATCAGTTAGTTGCCCTGCGTAAGTGTTTGGCGCTAAATTCGGAATAGTTGTTGCACCGGCAGGTAGTGGATTGCCTAAGAAAGAATATGGAGCAGTACCGCCACTTATTGTAACAGTAATTGTTCCATTATTTAAACCAAAACAAGTAACATCTGTGTGCGAAGTTGGTGCAGTTAAAACTGCCGGTTCCGAAATAGTAACACTCACAACTCTGGTGCAATTGTTCACATCGGTAATTGTAACACTATAGTTTCCGGCAGGGATGTTTGCTCTATCTTCCGAGGTAGTAACATTATCGTTCCAAAGGAAAGTAATTGCCGATGCACCACCAGTTGCCGTTACATCAATACTTCCTGTTGAATTGCCGAAACAATCTACATTTTGGTGCGTTTCGGATGCCACAATTCCGGCAGGCTCTGTTACAGTAACAGCAACAGTTGCCGTGCAAGAATTAGCATCAGTAACAGTAAGCGTGTAGCTACCGGCTGGAATAGCTGTGCGATTTTGTGTAGTAACTCCTCCACCCCAATCGAATGTATATGGCGTAGTGCCTCCGGTAATGGTTGTTGTGATACTTCCATCGTTGCCTCCACTACAATTTACATCCGTATGAGTTTCAGTTACTGATAATACAGCAGGCTCTACTACTGTTTCGCTAACTGCAAATGTGCAGCCATTGGCATCTGTAATATTTCCGGCATAGGTGTTGGGTGCAAGACTTGGAATAGTAACGAGGCCGGCAGGTAATGGATTGCCGAGGAAAGTATATGGCGGTGTTCCACCGCTTGTGTTCACTGTTATTGTGCCATTATTCAAACCGTTGCAAGTAACATCAGTATGCGAAGTTGTTGCCGTTAAGGCTGTTGGTTCTGTAACAGTAACACTTAATATAGTAGTGCAACTGTTGGCATCTGTAATGGTTACTGCATAGTTTCCATCAGGTATGTTAGTTCTGTCTTCACTGGTGTTTGCATCGTTCCATAAAAATGTCAATGTGCCTGTTCCACCAGTGGCTGTTACATCAATACTTCCTGTTGAATTGCCGAAACAATCTACATTTTGGTGCGTT
>CAZYXR010000100.1:0-9514 GCA_964650845.1 uncultured Chitinophagaceae bacterium | reverse complement strand
CCATTATCTCCGGTGTCGCCCTTTGGTCCGGTTGGTCCTTGTGGTCCCGAGTTTACTTGGCTTGTGCCGGTTAGTCGCCATTGGCTATTTGCATAAATGTAGCTATTGCTTCCACCATTAGCTTTTACGGTGCTGCTTGCAAATGTGGCATCGTTATCATCTTCGTTGATGATGATGAGCAATTGCCCCTCGGCTGGTGCTGTTGCCGACACGCTGTTGGCTTGCACACCAACTTGGCTTATTATTCTAAACAACGATACATTGGCATTGATGCTTAAAGCAGCAGCTGCTGGCGCAGCTTGTTCGCTGGTGCTGATGGCTCCGGCTACATCTAATTTAGTTTTTGGAGTAGAAGTGCCAATACCAACGCGCCCAGTTTGGGCAAAAGAAAGTGCAGAGGCAAAAGTTGCAATCAGCGTGAGTAGTACGATTTTTTTCATAAAGAGATTTTTAAATCTATGTGTTCAATAGCAAAATTAGTGCCAAAGATACAAAGGCACGGAAGTTTTATACGCTAATAATGTAAAATGGTTTTGGGCTTTAATAACAGCAATGTAAAATGCAGAAGCCCAAAATGCAAGTGCTGGTAATGAAATATAGTTGTTTGTAAGATACGCTGCTGCGAAGGGAAAATAAAAAAGGAGCTACTGAAACCGGTAAGCTCCTTTTTTATTTATTAGTCGGTTAGTAATGATATTCTTTATTGAATAATAATTTTCTTTGACATGCGTCCAAGCCCCTTATCAATAGATATAGGATCAATCTGAGCAAAACAAATTCCGCTTTTTAATCCGCTTACATTGATTTCAGATTGCTCACTGTTGATATTTGATTTCAAAACTTCACTTCCCAACACATCAAAAATTCTGAGTTCGTAAACAGCATCAAACTTTAACGCTTTAACCGTAAACTTATTTGCTGATGGATTGGGGTAAATAGTAAAATAATTTTCATCAGTTACATCAGCTAAACCTACAGGGCTAAAGTTCATTTTTTGAATAAACACATCTGTATTTCCATTATCATCTAAAGTGGTAGTACCTGCGCCCGGGTCAAAATCTATAGGGCCGTAAAAAGTTCCGGTTACGTAGAAGCTGCCTGAGGGATTTACAGAAATACCATTGGCTTCGTCATTGCCATTAGATGGTCCGCCAAGTTCATAGGCATAGATAAAATTTCCTGTTGCAGAAAGTATTAACACAAATGCTTCGTAGCTGTTAAACGTACCATTAAGATTAAATGTGGCTGTTGTGTCGGGGTTGAAATCAACAGTTGCAGAATTAAATCTGCCTGCAAAATAAACATTGCCTGAGTTGTCAGTACCAATATCATAAGGAACATCAATTGAGTTGCCGCCTACTTTTTTTACCCAAACAAAACTCGCTGCTTCATCTAACTTTAAAAAATACATATCGGAAAGGGTTGAGCCGCTTCCTACTGCCGTGAGATTGGCAGTGCCCGCTCCTGGGTCAAAGTCGACAGTTCCTCCGAAGGTTCCGGCAACAATTATGTTGCCGTTTGCATCGGTGTTTATAGCTGTTGCTGATTCGTTGCTTGCACCTCCAATGGTTTTAACCCATACAAAATTTGCAGCCGTATCAAATTTGGTAATATGAATATCTGCACCACCTACGGGTGTAAGATTATGTGTTTGAGTTGAGTCGGGGTCAAAATCAATGGTTGCGTTAAAACTTCCTGCTAAGTAAATGTTGTTGTTGTGATCAATGTTCATTTTACTTATATCAAAGCCAGAGTTTATTGCCCAAACAAAATTTCCTGCTGTATCTAACTTGACCAAGTAAGGATCTTGCCCACCAGTAGAAACAAGATTGAAAACTGCTGCAGAAGGATCAAAATCTGTAGTGGTTTGAAAGGTGCCGGTGGTATAAACATTGCCGGCATTATCTAAAGAAATATTGTTGACAAAGGTGCCGAAAGTTCCTCCAAAATTTTTGGCCCAAACAAAATTTCCAGATGAACTTAATTTAATAATACAAACATCAAACGCACCAGATGCTGTAATGGTTGATGTTGCCGCGCCTGGGTCAAAGTCAACTGCTCCACTAAAGCGACCGGCAATGTAGCAGTTGCCAGTTGCATCAAGTGCCATAGCCACAGCGGTTTCATTATCAGCGCCTCCTATGTTATGCGCCCATAATAGATTCCCTGTTGAGCTATATTTAGCAATAAAAATGTCATCATTTCCATTGGAAACCAAATTAACAACACCTGCTCCAGGATCAAAATCGGCAGTTCCTGCTAATGTTCCTGTTACATAAACATTACCAGAAGCATCGGTTGCTATATCATTACCTCTATCAAAATTAGTGCCGCCCATGTTAATGGCCCAGTCAAATATTGGGGTTTGTGCAGTAAGTGTTAATGCTGCAAAACTGCAAAGTGTGTATAGTGCAATTTTTTTCATAAACAAAAATTTAGATATGTGTACAATAACGAAAATAGTGCAAAAGATACTAAGGCAAGAAACTTTTACAGAGTTTTTATGTAAAATGAAGCAGCCTAAAGAGCAAGTGCTAGTAGTGAAACCTTACTTTTTTTTCTGTCCTCTGGTTTTGGGTTTGCCATATTTTATTTTCATTTTATCGGCATGGCGAATTTTGTTGGGTGTTTTTTTGTTTGAGTCTTTTTTTTCGTGAAAGGCCGCCCCCGATGTTTGCTTTCGAGGGTTTTTAAGCTCTAAATTTGGCTGGTAAACTTTAGGCATTTCATTTAAAGTAAGTACATCAGATAAAATCAAGTTTTCGGGAAGCGGTTCAATTGGAATGTCAAAATTCATCAATGCTTCAAGTTGTGCTTTAGCATCCATTTCTTTTGGTGTAAAAAACAGGATGGCATTTCCTTTTTTATCGGCCCGCCCGGTGCGACCAATGCGGTGAACATAATTTTCGGCAACATCCGGCACATCAAAATTTATTACATGCGAAACTTCTGAAACGTCAATGCCTCTTGCCACAACATCGGTGGCAATCAAAATTCTGATATTGCCTTCGTGAAACTGTTTTACTGAATTAAAACGATGGTTTTGCGATTTGTTGGAATGGATAATGCCAACTTGGTCGTGAAACAAATGAGCAATGTCGGCAAAAAGTTTATCGGCCAATTGTTTTGTGGCAGCAAACACCAAAACTTTCTTCATCTCCGCATCGTTGTATAGCAACAAACGAAGCAGGTTAAGTTTTGTATTGAAATTTTGTACTTCAAATGCTACTTGGTTAATGTTTGAAAGTGGTGAGCCGGCAGGTGCTGCTTCTACTTTTATTGGTTGGTTAAAATATTGATTTATCAATGCTTCTACCTCATCGGTCATGGTAGCCGAGAATAATATGTTTTGCCTTTTTAAAGGCAGTAAATCTAAAATCATGGTTAGTTGCGAACGAAAACCTAAACTCAGCATTTCATCCACTTCATCAATTACGAGTTTTTTTATTGGTTTTAGTTTCACCACACCTTTCATGGTCAAATCAATTAGCCTGCCGGGTGTTGCCACCAAAATATCGGCACCTTCGCTTACAGTTGCAATTTGCGTATTGATGTTGCTGCCGCCATAAACACCAACTGCGCTAATAGAAATATACTTGCCTAATTTTACTATTTGTGCTACCAATTCGCGTGTAGGTACAAGAATCAAAATTTGAGGTACTTTATCTTTTGAATATTTCCATTGGCGAAGATAGGGTAGCAGATAAGCAATAGTTTTTCCTGTTCCGGTTTGTGCAATACCTACTACATCTCTGCCCGACATTACAACAGAGAATGCTTTTGCTTGAATGGTTGTGGGGCGTTCAAAACCCATGTCTTGCAAGGCATTCAGTAATGGTGTGTTAAGGTTCAGTTCATCAAAAGTCATTGTAAAAATTTACGCAAATGTAATTTAGCCAAAAGCTATCGGGGCAATTATATTTTCAAATGCCATTTCAACAACTCGCGCACCGGTTCTTTTACAATGTTTTGAACCGAACAGCCATATTGCCGAGCTGCTGTTTGTAGCTCGTTTTGAAAGTGAAATGCCAATGAGCCTACAAAATGAACGGGATAGTTTTGATAGTTTTCGTAGCAAGCAACATGATATTTGAAGAATTCGCTAAAGCCGCGTGTTACCAATTCGCTGATGTAGGCTTTATCGGGGCTGATTGAAAGCAGCTTGGCAAAACCTGCCAGATACACATTGGCATAAGGCTGGCGATACACGCGCTCAAAAATTTCTTCTTTGCCCTTGGCGCAATGTTGCTCAAAAAGTTGAGTGGTGGCTTGTGGTAAAAGATGATACAAATATGCTTTTGCAAGCTCTTTGCCAAACCAGCCTCCACCGCCTTCATCGCCCAATACATAGCCCAATGCCGGAACATTTTCAATTAGATTATTACCGTCAAACAAACAAGAATTGGAGCCTGTGCCAAGAATGCAGCTAATGCAAGTTGCATCAGAGTAAGTAGCATAAGCAGCGGCTTTCAAATCGTGATCTACATAAATTTTTGCTGCCGGAAAAAAATCGCTAAGGGCGGATTCGATAACTGCATTACGCTCTTTGCTACTGCATCCAGCGCCATAAAAAAACACTGTCGAAATCTCGGCAGCAATGCTTTTTAGTTCAATTACTTTTGCCATTGCAATAAGCACACTTTCTTTTGAGTGAAAGTGTGGATTGAATCCAATGGTTTCAAACAGAACACCGTTTTCGGTGAGCCACTGTGTTTTGGTAGAACCGCTATCGGCTACAAGCAACATAAAATTTGTTTTACAAACCTGTTAAGGTTGGGTTAAGCGTATTTTTCTTTGTTCAAATGATAATGCACAGCCAACCATACAAGGCATGAAATAGCGCTAATGAGTGTGATGGCAAGTGTTACATCAAACCATTTGATGTGCCAATACCAATAATAAGTGTCTAAGCCAATAACAATAGCAACGATGCGGATAATTTCTGCCACCCAAGTCCATTTTTTATTTTCAAAAATGCCACCAAGAATCAGCATTGAAAGAACAATCAATGAGGCAAAGTAAATTTTAAAAAACGGAGTGATATTGGGGAAGTGATAAAGAAATGCCGTGGTGCCACCCAACACAATTGTAAATTGAATAGCTGCATACCAACGCAGATTTGTTTTAACATCGGCATCAAATTTTCGATAGGTGTTTTTGTCAATTTCCTGCACCTGCTGAAAGCCACCGGCATCTTCGGGCAACCAACCGGGGCGCGCAAAAATCAGTTTTACTTTATCGGAAAAGCGAGAGAATGTTTTTGCTTTTTGCCACAGCTCAAAATAGTAATGAAAATTAGCCCACACCGGATTCCAACTTTTGAGCTGCGTAGTAATGCCGTAGGTTATTTCTTCGGCACTCTCTTCTTCTTTAAACGTGCCAAACATTCTATCCCATATTATCAAAACACCGCCATGGTTTTTATCAATATATTTTGGATTTACGGCATGGTGCACGCGGTGGTGGGCAGGGGTGTTGAAAACATATTCAAATGCAGGATGCAATTTGCCCATAGTGCGCGTGTGTATCCAAAATTGATAGAGCGTTTGAATTGCTGCGCCCGCGGCAAATGTGATAGGAGAGAAGCCTAAAAGCGGAAGGGGCAAAAAGAAGATAAAAGCAATCATGGAGTGAAACCATGATTGGCGCAAGGCTACACTCAAATTGTACTCTTCGCTTTGGTGGTGTACAACGTGTGCGCCCCAAAAAAAGTTTACTTCGTGCCCAAGCCTATGTGCCCAATAAAACGCAAAATCATAAATCAACACACATAGTAAAACACTCCACCAGGTAAAGGGCAAAGAGAAAAAGCGAAAATTGTCGTAAATCAATATGAATAGTCCAAACAATATTGCCTTGCCAAACAAATTAGAAATTTGCTGCCCCATGCCTACCAATAAATTATTGATGGTATCATTTAAGCGATATAGCTGAATGTTTTTTTTGCGGCTATACCAGTATTCAAAAGCAATACTTAGCAGAAAAAAAGGAATGGCAATGAGAATGTAAATCGGCTGCATGGCAATGTTTCACTTTTTAGATTGCGCAATGTAATGAAAGCACAACATGGAAAAAAGCGAAACCGATAATTTGAATGAAATTATTTTGTCGGCAATAGCATATTGCTCTTGCGCTCATCTAAAAATCTTGTTGGGTAGCAGTGTTTAGGCACTATAGCCATTGCCACTTGCTTCTAAAATAACAGTCATTCTATCAATTGCAATACCCATGTTTGAGCGAACAAAACCATCACTTACATTGCCGTTTCGTTCAGGAAAAAGGCGCAACTTCCAAATTGATTTTGCTGCTTCTTCATTTGTGGCGCGAGCATCGCGGTGAGCCTGGTTGCCACCTCTTACTCTTGCATTGTAGCGGTCACCCCGCCTTTCTACAAGGTTTGCAAAAATATTGTCTCTATCGAACAAATAGCGCACATAGCCCGATGCCATTTGGTTGGTTAAACCTCGTGCTCGACCGGCTCGCTGGGCATTGTCAATTAGCCACATGCAAAACGCAGTAGAAACTGCCGAGCCGGCAATTGCACCACCAGCCACCACACCTCCTAAAACCACTGCATCGCCAGTAGCACCGGTAGCCGCAAAGGTGCGCGACATCCACGAGCCAACTCTCAAGGTAACATTTACTGTACGAGTGGCTGCGTTGAAAAAAATTTGCCCCACTCTTGCTATGCCTTCTGCGGTAGCACTTAGCGGTACCGAAAACGTAACTGTGCCAGTAAGTAAAATAGCGCGCGAGTCGCTAAGTTGCATTAAGGTTCGTTCAAACCTGCCGGTGATAGAGAGTGTAAGAAAAGTAGCATCGTTTACAAATGCTGCAAATGGCGCAATTGATGCAGTTGCACTATAGTTTTCCCATCTTCCACCTCGGGCTCCGCGCCAAGAAATATTGATGTTGGTTATCTCTGCAATTACCTGCTCGGGAGTTTTATCGCTGCTGCCGGTCATAAAGTCGTATAGTGTTCCCAACTTTTCTTCAATAGAAACAGTTATAGAATCTTCGCAAGCGCTATAAATATCGGCACTTACAGAGGCATCGGCTTCCGATTCTCTTGCTTCGCCAGGTGTAGCAGTTTCTGTTCTGCCCAATGAAAGATTCACAGAGTCGGTATCGGCTCTATACATAAACCGACCTTCAATGGTGCCTTCTACTCTGTATGCAAAGTATCGCCTGCGAATCAGTGGAGAGCGCTGCCTGTATCGAACACCGTAATACAATTCTATGGACATAATAAGGTGCTTATATCAATTTTGTAATTGCACAAAACAATAATAAAACCACAACAAATGGAAGGTTGAAATTATTTTTCCCACTTCAACTCTCCGCCATCCACACTCACTTTCACATGGCTGCCTTTGCCAATTTCGCCTGCAATAATCATGCGCGAAAGCGGTCTGCGCAGTTGGGTGCGTATCATACCTGTGAGCGGGCGCGCACCATAGCGCGGTGTGAAGCCCAGCAATGCAATTTTTTCTTTCGCCTCGGGTGTGATTTCGAGGGTGATGCCTTGCCGCTCCAAGCTTTTATGCAGGCTTTTTACGTGAATTTCAAAAATTTTCACTACGTTCTTTTCGCTGATAGGTGCAAACGGAACAATTTCTGTCAAACGCGCCAAAAATTCGGGGCGGAAATGATTCGCCATAATTTCGAGCAAGTCGCTTGATTTAGGAACAATATCTTTGGCAAAACTTTGAATAATGTTTTCGGCACCAATGTTTGAAGTGAACAAAATCACCGCGTTGCTGAAATCGCCTTCTTTTCCGAGGCGGTCGTGCATTTTTCCTTCATCTAATATTTGTAAGAAAATATCAAATACAGAAGGGTGTGCTTTTTCAATTTCATCAAACAATACTATTGCGTAAGGCTGCTGGCGGATTTTGTTCACCAGCACACCGCCTTCTTCGTAGCCCACATATCCCGGAGGCGCACCGTAGAGCAATGCCGCAGAATGTTCCTCTTTAAATTCGCTCATGTCAAAGCGAATCATTGCGCTTTCTGTTTGAAACAAAAATTCGGCAAGCGATTTTGCTACTTCGGTTTTTCCGGTTCCGGTTGGTCCCAACAGGAAGAAAGATCCAATTGGCTGCCCTTGCTTGTTCAAGCCCGAGCGCGCTTCGAGAATGGCTTCGCTCAATGATTTTATAGCGTGGTCTTGCCCTACAACACGCTTTTGCAGGATCGCTTCCATGCCCATCAGTCGCTCGCGTTCCTGCCCGCCAAGTTTGCCAATTGGGATGCCCGTTTTGTGGGCAATCATGGCGGCTATGTCAGTTTTGTCCACATGGCTTTTAATGTCTTCGGCAAGCTTGGTAAGGCGTGCCAAAACATCTTTCAGATAGTCGGCAACTGCATCTGCGGTTTCTAAAGTATTGATGTCGGTTTCGTCATCCAATTGCCCGGTAAGCACGTGGCTAACTTTGTTGTTCAATTCTTTGTGAAACCATTTTAACTCTGCCAGCAAATCAAGTTCTTCTTTTTTCGATAGCAGCTCGTTGAGTGCATCACCTAATTTTTTCAAATCGGTTGTTGCAGTATTAGCAGCAAATTTCACCGAAGCCATAGTGCGGTCGAGCAAATCAATTGCGGCATCGGGCAGGCTGCGCTCTTTGGCGAATCTGCGCGCCAAACGAATTGCCTCGGGTGCTGCATCTTTATCAACAGTTAAGCTGTGATGTTTTTCGTAGTAAGGAATAATTTTACCCAACATACGCACTGCGGTTGCATCGTCTGGCTCTTCTACACGCACCACTTCAAACCTGCGGCTGAACGCATCATCGCTTTCGATGTATTTGCGATATTCTTCGTTGGTAGTTGCGCCAATAACGGTAAGCTCGCCACGCGCAAGTTCGGGCTTCAGCAAATTTGCTGCGCCCGATGCGCCACCATTTTTATCGAGCAGTTGGTGGATTTCATCAATGTATAAAATGGCTTTATCGAATTGCTTTAATTCTTTTACGATATTTTTTAGGCGGTCTTCTACTTCGCCTTTGTATGAAGCACCTGCCACCAACGAACCAAAATCCAATTCAAATACAGTTACGTTTTTCAGGTTGTCGGGCACGTGTCCATTCACCACATTTAATGCAAACCCATCCACCAAAGAACTTTTACCTACACCCGGCTCGCCAACAATTATCACATTTGGCTTGCTGCGCCTGCCAAGAATTTCTGCCATCATGCGAATTTCTTTATCGCGCCCGATGATTTCATCAATTTTACCAGTGCGGGCATCGGCAGTTTTATCGGTGCAAAATTTAAGCAAGGCACTGTTGCCCGCTTTCTTTTCGCTGCCGCCATTTTCGGCTGCACCACCTTTTTCTACCAAGTTGCTTACTGTGCTGTTATCAACGGCATCTTCAATTAACTCATTGGCGGTAAGCCCAAATGTTTTTAATTGCTCGTAGGTGAATCCAACACCTGGAGTTGCTAACGAAATCAATAAGTGAAGGGCATCAATATCATCTGTGCCGAACTTCAAACGAATATTATCGGCCTC
>CAZYXR010000099.1:0-10110 GCA_964650845.1 uncultured Chitinophagaceae bacterium | reverse complement strand
CATAAAAACCTTCGCTTACATCATCTACCTCATCGTAAATGGCTGGTATAACAAACTTTCCCCTTTTATCTATTACACCGTATTTGCACGAATCTTCATCGCAATTACCAAAGCCAACAACTGCTCTGCCATCCACAAAATCTCCGGCATAATTAAAGATGCCGGCAAAGGCAGTATCACCTTTTTTATTGATGTAATAGTAATTGCATTTGTCGCTGCATTCATCCATTGCTACTACCGCCAAGCCATTTACAAAATCGTTGGCTTCGGTATATTGAATTGGTATCAATTCAGTTCCATCGGCAGCATTAATGTAGCCCGATTTATCATCGCGGTTAAAAACTTTATATTCAATTTTCGCTCTCTCTAAATTTTGTTCTGCATCACTTTTAAATGGAAAATTTGTGTTGGTCTTCAAGAAATTTCCATGTTCTTCGGGTGTATCGTGAATGGTTTCTACTGCATACAGTTCTTTCCAAGCCTGAAAAATGTTTCTGTTTTGTGGGTAAAAGCGAATAAAGTGCTTGAATAAATCTGCTTCGCCTTCTTTGGTTATAAATACATAAATGCTATCCTGAACGCGCCCAATTTGTGGATGATTTGGATAGCTTTTTTCAAAACGAACATAAGCATCCAATTTGTTTTCTTTTAGTATAGTTTCAAAGCCTCTTTGTTCAAAATTTGTTTTCGCTTCGTTGTAATATGTACCTTTTGGATATTGCTCCATATACTTTTTATACGATTCGGTTTTGCCATCGGCAGTAACAGATTTGTAAAGAAGCTCTTCGTATAGCAACGAAGCTTTGGCTGTTTCAATTGACTCGGGATAATCGGTCATAAACACCTTTATAGCCTCAGCGGTGTTTACTTTTTTTGCAGCATCAAATGCAAGTGTATTTCGTTTTTCAGTACTTTGTTTTACAAATGCTTTGTCTTTGTATGTAGCAATAAAGTGATTGTAAGCCTCTATGGTGTTTGTTTTATTAGCATTGTCAAAAGCTTCCTTTTGAATTGTGTTATATAATTCTTGAACAGTGAAGTCGCGTACCCCAAACTCAAGATACTTTTTGCTTTCCTTATCATCGGGGTTTAATGGTGTTTTTACAAAAGCCCGTTGTGCAAAAAGAAATGCCGAATCGAGATTGTAACGTTTAAAATCTTTTGCTTTGAAAATTTTTGCGAGGCCGTAATTGGCAGCTACATTTTCCGGTGAACTCTTTAACTCGTCATAGAAATTTTGAATGGCTTCGTTATACACTCCCGTATTCAGCAACTTAAATCCTTTTTTTACATCGCCAGCGTATGTTGTTGAAAATGAGAATGTAAGTAGCAGTAATGTAATGCTAATGAATGATTCTTTTTTGAAGCAACATATTGATTTCCTCATCGTTGTATCCGGTTTGTTTTAAAATAGCAAATGTATCGGCACCCAGCTCCGGTGCAATCCAGTTTTGTGCAAAGTTCGTACTTTCAAAGTTAAGTGGGTGGCGCAAGGTCTTAAAATTACCCATAGCCGGATGTTGATTTTCAATAAACAGATTTTGTTCGTTTAGATATTTATCATCCAATACTTCTTTTAAGTTGTTTACTGGCGTAATACAACAATCTGTATTTTTTAAAAATTGAATCCAATCTTGTTGTGTTTTTGATTTGAAAAGTTTACTAAGCTCTTCTTTCAATTCGGAGATGTTTCTGGCATCCGCAATAATCAATTCTTTCCAACTTGGTTTGTTTACTGCTTCGCAAAAAGCGCTCCAAAATTTTGGTTCTAATGCTCCAAGAGCTACATGCTTTTCATCGGCACATTCATAGATGTTATAATTGGCAATGCTGCCTGCCAGTTCAAAATTTAACGCGCTTACATTTTCATCTTTATGTTGTTGCAACGCCAAAGGTAAAGCCATCAAAGGCAATACACAATCGGTCATTGCTACATTCACAAAGTTACCTTTTCCTGTTTTTTCTCTTTCGTAAAGTGCTGTAGTAATGGCGTTCATTGACATATAAGCACCTCCGGCAATATCGGCTGCCTGAAATCCGGGCAGGGTAGGGGTGTGGCCCGAAACGTATGGCAATCCACAATGCGCTATGTAATTCAAGTCGTGTCCGGCATTATTGGCAAGCGATGAATTGTTACCATAGCCAGTAACCGACACATAAATCAATGTTGGATTTATTGATTTTACTGTTGCGTAATCTAATTGGCATTTTGCCATTACACAGGGGCGGTATTGTTCAATAAGTACATCGGCTTCTTTAATCAATTGATGAATAACTGCTTTGCCTTCATCGGTAAAAAAGTTGATGGCTAAACTGCGCTTGTTGCTGTTTAGTGCAAGATAAAAAGCTGAGTAGCCTTGCATCTGCGGTTGAAACGAACGTATGTAATCTGGATTGTCGGGGTCTTCAATTTTTATTACATCTGCACCTTGTTGAGCCAGAAACATGGTGGCTATTGGCCCGGGTAACAAACGAGTAAAATCTAATATTCTTATACCTTTTAGCGGCCCTGTTAGTTGTGGTCGCTCGGTGATAGTAAATTCTTGCCAAGGGTTGTTTGGTTGCAAGTCTTTGGTTTCATCAAATCTTTTGAAACATTTAATGAACCTAAGCATTTCTTCAATGTTGCTTACTGAAACTTTGCCGCTTACCAATGCCAATTGTGGGTTTAGTTTTCCAGTTTCTAATGCAATGTAATTTTCGGCATCGCATTTTATGCTGCATGTTGCGGTGCCAATCAAGCCTTGCTTTAGCAAAAACTTACCATCTGCAATTTCTATAGTATAGGCAACGGCATCTTTACCAGATAAATCAATATGAAGAACTGTGCTGAACGCTATTGCTTTTTCTGCTCTAAACCTTTGCGAAAGACTTTGTATTATATCGGTTGCGCTGACGTTCATTAAAATTTGATTTGCAGCAAAGAAGCAAAAAACTAAAACACAGGCAAGTTGCCTGCACCTTCACGCACAACAGTCGGTTGGTCGCCACTGCAATCAATTACCGAAGATGGCACATTGCCGCCAAAACCGCCATCAATTACAATATCCACAATGCCTTCATATTGCTGATAAATTTCTTCGGGGTCGGTAATGTATTCTAAAACTGTATCTTGATTTTTTATAGATGCCGAAAGAATAGGCGAGCCTAATTCATCTACAATAGCACGGGCAATATTATTATCGGGCACACGAATACCTATGGTTTTTTTAGGGTAACCATAAATTTTTGAAAGGTTATTGTTTCCATTTAAAATGAATGTGTAAGGGCCGGGCAATACTCGCTTCATCATTTTGTAAATTGGCGTTCTGAGGCTTTGGGTGAAATCGCTGATGTGGCTAAGATCGTAACATACTATTGAGAAATTCGCTTTATTGGGTCTGATGTTTTTTAGCTTGCATATTTTTTCGTAAGCGCTGCGATGCGTAAGGTCGCAACCCAGTGTGTAAACAGTATCGGTGGGATAAATAATTACACCTCCTTTTCGTAAACAATTGCACACCTGCCAAATCAATCGCTCGTCAATATTATCAGGATTTATTCTCAGCAACATGAGTTGTGTTTTCTGTTTTTAATAAACTGCTCTCTGTTTGAAGCCACAATTTTAACCACAGTTTTTCAAACCAAACGATTATTGTATTAAAAATAATTGCACCATTGTCAAAAACAGATAAGTTTGAAACAATGAAGAACCAAATTCTACTTTACGGAGCCACGGGTTACACCGGCAAATTGATTATTGATGCTTTAGTAGCTAAAGGCATTAAGCCATTAATTGCCGGACGAAATGCTGCTGCACTACATGATATTGCAAATGCGCATGGATTGAACTTTGAAGCATTTGAGTTGAATAATGTACAAAAGTTAGAATCGGTTTTAAGTGAATGCAAATTGGTGATTCATGCGGCAGGGCCTTTCATTCACACCTACCAACTGATGTTAGACGCTTGCATTAAAACCAAAACACACTATTTGGATATTACGGGCGAATATCAGGTGTTTGAAGGCTGTGCTGCAAAAGATGATGCTGCCAAAGCGGCTGGTATTATGGTAATGCCGGGTGTTGGATTTGATGTAGTACCTTCTGACTGTTTAGCCAACTATTTGAAGGCAAAACTACCCGATGCCACTCATTTGCAGTTAGCATTTGCAAGTGTAAAAAGTGGCTTTAGTAGAGGCACAGCAAAAACAATGATTGAGGGCTTGGACGAAGGCGGCAAAATACGAAAAGACGGCAAACTGGTAAGTGTTGGCGCAGCATACAAAGTGCAGGAAATAAATTTCGGTGTGTTTAAAACACTGGCATCTACAATACCCTGGGGCGATTTATCAACTGCATATAGAAGTACAGGTATTGCAAATATTGAAGTGTTTATGGCGGTTACACCTGCTTTGGTTGCGCAAATGAAACGCTCTAACTATCTGCGATGGTTCTTTAAATTGGGGTTTGTAAAGTCTTTTTTGAAAGCACAGGTTGATAAGCGCAAGCCCGGTCCATCTGCAAAACAAAGGCTGGAAGGCAGGAGTTTTTTTTGGGCGCGAGTTGAAAATGCAGCCGGCAAATCTTTAGAAGCGCGATTGCAAACGCCTGAAGGCTATCAACTCACATCGCTTACTGCTGTGCTGATAACAGAGAAGGTGTTGAACGATAATTTTAAAACAGGCTATCAATCGCCCGCAATGGCTTACGGCAAAGATTTGATTTTAGAAATAGATGGCTGTAAGTTTAGCGATTAGCATAGTGCAATATTCTTGGGTAATCGCATTATAATTGCGCCCGTTCTATTCAATAAAAAAACAAACTGTTTAATGTCAAAATATCTATGTCTTGCAATGCTGTTTGCCGCACTACTTTCTTCATGCAATAATGGTGGTGCCGAAAAGGAAAAAGAAACACGCAAAGCAAAAGGCGGTGTAAAGTATGGTGGTGTTTTTCGCGAAAACGAAACCGAATATTTTCGTTCTATTTTTCCTCAAAATATTACAGAAGTTGTTGGGCATCGAATTACCAATCAAGTATATGAAGGCTTGGTAGTAATGAATCAGGCAGATTTGAGTATAGAGCCGGCTCTTGCCGAAAGCTGGTCGGTGAATGACTCGGCAACGAAGTTTATATTCAAGATTCGCAAAGGTGTTTTTTTTCATGACGATGCTTGTTTTGCCGATGGAAAAGGGCGCGAGGTAACAGCGCACGACTTTCTTTATTGTTTTGAAAAATTATGTACACCCGCAGCATCCAATCAAGGTTTTTGGCTGTTTGAAAGCGTAGTGAAAGGCGCAAAAGCAATGTATGATGCAAAAGATACAAAGAGTGTTGATTTTGGGGTGAAAGCTGTAGATGACTACACTCTTGTAATAAGTTTAGAGCAGCCTTTTGCAGGATTTTTATCGCGCTTGGCTATGCCATTTTGCGCTGTTTTTCCCAAAGAAGCATTGGAAAAATATGGCGAAGAAATGCGCGACAAAGCAGTGGGGACCGGACCGTTTGTTATTAAAAAAATATTGACGGATGAAGGTGTGTACCTTGCCCGAAACGAAAAGTATTGGGCAAAAGATGAGTTTGGCAATCAATTGCCTTATTTAGATGGTGTTAAATTCAGTTTCATTAAAGAAGAAAAAGTAGAGATGCTTGAGTTTCGTAAAGCAAACTTAGAAATGAAGTATCGTCTGCCTTTAGATGCCATCACCGAAATATTAGATAAGAATGGCAATCTGCAAGGAGAGTACAAGAAATTTGAATTGCAAAAAACTACCGAGTTGGCACTTGCATACTATGGTTTTTTACACACCGATAAAATTTTCAGCAATGTGCATGTACGAAAAGCATTTTGCTATGCCATCGATCGAGCAAAAATTGTTGATTATACAGTAAAAGGAGAGGGGGTTCCTGCATTTAACGGCATTGTGCCAATTGGTATGGCGGGCTTTAATAACGAAGCAGTAAAGGGTTATAATTTTGATTTGGTAAAAGCGCGCGAAGAATTGAAACAAGCTGGTTTTCCCGATGGCAAGGGCTTTCCTAAGGTAACATTGCAGATAAATAGCGGTGGCGGCAGAAATGAAAAAGTGGCCGAGGCAATAACAGCAATGCTGAAAGAAAACCTTAATGTGGAAGTAAACATCACACAGTTGCCATTTGCTCAACATTTAGAAAATTATGAAGTTGGAAAGGCTTCATTTTGGCGCGCGGGTTGGATTGCAGATTACCCCGACCCCGAAAACTTCCTCAATCTTTGTTATGGCAAGCACGTTCCGGCAAAACCAACCGACAAAGCTTATCTAAATGCTTACCGATACAAAAATCCGGTTTACGATAAGTTGTTTCAAGAAGCACTTTCTACTACCGATTTTGAAAAGCGCAATCGTTTGTACGAGCAACTCGACCAGATTGCAGTGAACGATGCTGTGATGTTGCCTATCTATTATAACATCAACCGCAGGTTAGTTCAAACATACGTGCGCAATTTCCCTGTTAATGGAATGGAATATCGCAATTTCAAAAGCGTATGGCTTAATAAATAGTGGTTTTGTAGCAATAGCGATATTGGTACAATTGCAACTTTAGCACTTGCACATAAACAATTCAAGTTTTATATTGCAATCATGAATCAATTTATAGCAGAAATTCACTTTCCGGTTTATATGAGTAATGAACTTATTGATATGATACCTAAGCAACGGGCTTTTGTAAATAAGTTGTTTCAACAAGGTGTTATTTCGTCATACTCTTTGGCTTTAGATCGCTCTAAATTGTGGGTGATATTTAATTGCGCTTCCGAAAGTGAAGCCGTTGAATATTTAGAGCGCTTTCCAATTGCAGCTCATGTTGAATATATTCTTCACGAGCTTGCTTTTAGCGAGCAGGTAGATTATTCTATTTCAACTATGTCGCTCAACTAATTCACGGTATGTTCATGAATTTGTGAATTTGTAATGAAATCATCCATTTAGGATTTTTCTTTACGTATTCTACCATCAGCGGTATCATTTCATCGCTTTTACTCCACTCGGGTTGTAAATACAAAACACAATTTTTTTCTACCAGTGCAGCATTTTCTTCTGCCCATCTAAAGTCGTTTGGATGAAAGATTACCACTTTTAATTCGTTAGCAATTTTAAGATTTTGAACGAGCGGCTTTTTGAACTTTTTTGGCGAGATGGTTATCCAATCCCAATTGCCGGAAATAGGATATGCGCCCGATGTTTCTACGTGAAGTTGAATGTTGTTTTTTTGAAATAACTCTGTAAGAAACAGTAAGTTGTGAAGCATAGGCTCGCCTCCGGTTACAACGCAGGTGTTTGCTTCGGCATCGCTAACATACCGATACATCTCTTTTACCAAAACCTGCGGATGAGCCGAAGCGTCCCAACTCTCTTTTACATCGCACCAAGGACAGCCAATGTCGCAACTGCCAAGGCGCAAAAAGTATGCTGCTTTGCCCGAGTGAAATCCCTCGCCTTGTACAGTATTAAAATGCTCCATCAACGGAAGCGATTCGCCCGAATTGATTTCCACAGAATTACAATGAAAGATTAAAAGAAGACTGAGGGGTTGCAACAAACTTCAATAAAGGGCTTTGAGCAAGACTGATTTTCCAGTTGTTATCAAAAGCCTCTTTTGTATTTACCAAGTTGTTAAAAACCTGAGTTGCTTCATTGATTTTACCTTGTTTAAAAGCATTGGCGGCATCATTGAAAGAAAGAATCTGCAATTGATTTTCTTCATCAACATAGTAAAGCAACATTCTATTGAAAAAATCTGCATGGTAGCTTGCTCCCAATTCTTTTACAAACCGAACCGAACTATCAATAGAACAGCCGCTTGCCCCCGTCATAGATTCATCAACCATCAATACAATAAAGCAGTTATAGAGAAGACCACCGTTTGAAGAAAGCTGTTGCTTGTGGGCAGTCCATTGGGCAGCAAACTGCCTTGCCTTTTCGTTTATTTCTGCTGCTTCGGTAGCGTCAAATACTCTGTTTGCAGCATAAATCCACACTTTTGCATGTGGAGGAAGATTGTTAGATAATGTAGTTTGCATTGTGTGGCAAAAGTAAGTTATTACAAACAAGTAATGGCAAACAAATCTAAAATCCGGTGCCGCCACCTTGCGGATTGGCAGGGCGTTGGTCATCAACCAACTGACGTTTTACAAATACAACATCTACGCTCCAGGTTTCGTTGCCGGGCGACTCTAAGTCGCCTTTAAACCACCAAGTATTGTTTTTAGGATACATGGCAAATCGCACACTGCGTGTGTCGGTGCTAGTGTTGTTGGTAGGGTAAATGCCACCAACATAAGCCACCCAATCGGTTGTGTTTACACCTGTGTCGCGATCGGGATTGTCGCAGCCGTTGCACGAGAAACGCCTGATGATGATTGGTTTTGAACCTGCTACAAAAACATCTCCATTTGCTTCCACGCTCATTCTGTTTTGGTTGTTGGTAATAAATACCAATGGTTGATTCCCCGTTTGTCCAATATTATTGCTGCTTGGTGTTGTGTTGCCTCCAGCAAGCCAAGCCGAACCAGTAGTTGTGAGTGTGCCACCGCCATCAGTTATTGCTGCTGTGCCCGAAGGGTTAAATGCAAAAGTTGAGTTATAACTTCCTGGAGCCGATTGCCCTGTGGGGCCGGTAGCCCCTGTAACTCCATTAGCACCCGGTGTGCCTTGTTGCCCTTGCGCCCCTGTTGCTCCGGTGGGCCCGGTTGAAACTGGAATGTTTACTGAATTTCCATTGCTGATACTTAATGTGTTTGTGTTTGCATCAAAAGTTAGTGTTTGCTGGTCTGTATCAACTGGAAAAGGAATCCATTTTGTGCCATCCCAAAAATAAAACAGCGTATCAATTGGGTCAAAAACCAGTAAGCCTTTGTCGTTGTTGCCAAGTGCGGCTCCCAAGGCTACTCTTTGTGCTTGATTGAGCCGTGGTGTGAGGAATCCTTTATCTTTTGCAGGTGGGTCTAAATCTAATATCGCATTGGGATTGGGAAGGTTTGTACCTATGCCCACATTATTTTGTGCAAAGGAAATCGAGGCAACCACAATAGTTGCAAAAAGTAAAATATACTTCATCCGTTTTTGTTAAGTCATCCGAAAGTAAGTGAACTTAACAATATAGAATGAACAGATGTTGAAAAAGTTGCAATGATACTTTTTGACTTGTAATTTTTTTTGATGTTATTTGACTTATTCAATAACACAAAATATCAGCAGTATGAGTTTCGTAAAAGAATTTAGAGAGTTTGCAGTAAAAGGCAATGTAGTGGACTTGGCAGTGGGTGTAATCATTGGCGGTGCATTTGGTAAAATTGTTTCATCTTTTGTAAACGACATTGTGATGCCACCTTTGGGTATTTTGATTGGCGGTGTTGATTTTAAAGATTTAAAAGTTGTATTGAAAGCTGCTGTTGATGAGGCTACACCGGCAGTAACACTTAATTATGGTGCATTTATTCAGTCAATTTTCGATTTTACGATTATTGCATTTGCAATTTTTATTGCTGTAAAAGGTATTAATAAAATGAAGAAAGAAGAGGCTGCCGCACCTGCTGCACCTGCCGCTCCTCCGCGCGAAGAAGTGCTATTGGAGGAAATTAGAGATTTATTGAAAAAATAGTCTTTTACTTTTAAGAGTTGGAAGGGGTGTGGCTAATTGCGAAGTTCGCCTTTCAACTCATTTTTTATCCTATCGTTAAATTCTTGTACTACTTTTTCGATAGAAGCCTCTAATTGCAAACCAATGCTGTTTAGAAAACCGGCAAGCATTTGGTAATTTCCCACCAGCATTAAAATTTCAATCAACAGTTTTTCGGAATATAGTTTAGAAAGCACTTCCCATGTGTTTTCTGAAATAAGTTGATTGCTTATTAGTTCATCGCAAGCCGATAGCAACGCTTTTTCTTTTTCATTTTCAAATGCAGCGCAACCGACAGAAACATTTACTACATCTTTATCCGTCAAGCCATTTTTAAAACCTACGTCAATATGCTGCCCCCATTCATATCTGCATCTGCACAACCATGCTACGCGAAGAATAATCAGCTCGCGTTCTCTGCCTAATAATTTTCCATAAGGCATTAGTTTTGAAGCAAAGTATAGCCACGG
>CAZYXR010000098.1:0-10196 GCA_964650845.1 uncultured Chitinophagaceae bacterium | reverse complement strand
AATTGCAAAAAACTATAGTCGCTTTGCTAAACTATTCGCCAGCCCAACGCACACTTTTTCAAAGTATCATACAGTGCAAGTGCCCTCGATGTAGAAAAGGCAACTTGTTTGTAGCAATAGGGCATTTTAACTATGCGAAAATGTTGGCAATGCCGCAAAAATGTTCGGTGTGTGCTCAAGAGTTTGAAATAGAACCTGGTTTTTATCTCGCTGCATTGTGGATTAGTTATCCAATTGTTTTAGTTATGGAGCTTGCAATCTTGGCCGGATGTTATTTGTTTTTCAATTACTCCTTGCTGTTTTCATTTATTGTGGCAGCCCTGTTTCTTATTGTGGTTATGCCGCCAATAATGCGCTATTCGCGCTCAATACTCATTCATCTCTTTGTTAGTTTTGATGAAACTAAAGTTGTGTAGCTGTTCGCCTTTTAGTTCACCTCGGTTGTGTTTGTGAAGACACAATTGCTACTTTAACTCCGTCAATTCGCAACACTTTATATTTTAGTTGCAGAAATGAGAACTGTGAATAAAATATGGCTATTGCCTTTGGTGGCAATTGTGCTTTGGGTGGGTGCTTGTAATTCAACCAAACAAACTTCAAGCAAAAATGTTGTTAGCAACATAGATGCAATGGAAGAAGATACATTAGAAGAGATTTCGCTCATCTTTTCAAAAGAAAAAGTTTATCGCGGCTCCTATCCCATAAAGTTTGATTTGCTGCATACCAAGCTCGATGTTCAAATTGATTGGGCAAAGCAGCGAATGCCCGCAAAAGCTTTTATCAGGTTAAAACCATATTTCTATCCGGTAGATTCATTGATTCTTGATGCCAAAGGTTTTGATATTCGCGAAGTTGCCTTGGTTTCTAAAAATGGCACAATGCAATCGTTGAAATATCGCTACGATAGTTTGAAGATTCACATCGCCTTGCCTAAAACATTTACTTCAAAAGATACATTGAATGTATTTGTTGATTACACAGCCAAACCCAACGAACGCAAAACGGGCGGCTCGGCAGCAATACAAAGCGATAAAGGCTTGTATTTTATCAATCCATTAGGTAAAGAAGAGGGCAAGCCCACTCAACTTTGGACTCAAGGCGAAACAGAAGCCAATTCATGTTGGTTCCCCACCATCGAAGCCACCAATATTCGCTGCACAGGCGAAATTATCGTTACCTGCGAAAAGAAATATAAAACTCTTTCCAATGGGTTGTTAGTAGCCACTCGCGACAATGGCAACGGTAGCCGCACCGACCATTGGGTAATGGATATGCCACATGCACCATACTTATTTATGCTTACAGTTGGCGAGTTTGCAGTGGTGAAAGACAAATGGCGCAACTTGGCAGTAGATTATTATGTAGAGCCGGAATACGAACCTTATGCAAAAGATATTTTTGGCAACACACCTGAAATGTTGGAGTTTTTTTCGCAACTATTGGGCTTCGATTATCCTTGGCAAAAATACTCGCAGGTAATTGTTCGCGATTATGTGAGCGGTGCCATGGAAAATACTTCTGCTTCGCTTTTTGGCGAGTTTGTGCAACGCAACAAACGCGAATTGCTGGATGCGAACTACGAAGATATTGTTGCGCACGAGCTATTTCACCAATGGTTTGGCGATATGGTTACTTGCGAAAGTTGGAGCAATATTCCATTAAATGAATCATTTGCAAATTACAGCGAATACTTATGGGCAGAATACAAGTATGGAAAACTGCAAGCCGACCAAATGCTGCAAAACAATTTGAAACAATACTTTGATGAATCGCAAGGCAAGAATGTAGATTTAATTCGCTTTTATTACGAAAACCAAGAAGAGATGTTTGATCGCCACAGCTACGAAAAAGGCGGTCATGTTTTGCACATGTTGCGCAGTATAGTTGGCGATAAAGCATTTTTCGATGCATTACAATTGTATTTAAAAACCCATCAGTTTCAACCTGTGGAAATTCATCAACTGCGTTTAGCATTCGAAGAAGTAACCGGCTTGGATTTGAATTGGTTTTTCAATCAATGGTTTTTAAACAAAGGGCATCCAAAGCTCACTATCAATTACGATTACAAAAACGATTCGGTATATGTAGAGGTAGAACAGAAGCATAACACAGATGAGGTTTTGGTATATCAATTACCAGCCCAAATTGCTTTGTGGCACAATGGAAAAGTTTCGACCCATGCGGTAGTGCTTGATAAGAAAAAACAGACATTTATTTATCCATCGGCTACCAAACCAAACTTGATAGACTTTGATGCCGAAAGAATTTTGTTGGCAGTAAAAAAAGAAAACAAACAACTAAGCGATTACATTTTCCAGTATAAAAACCATCCGCAGTTCCTTGCAAAGTACGAGGCATTGCGCAGTTTGCGCGAAGCACAAAAAGATAATCTGGAGGCTAAGCAAGTATTGGCTTCGGCACTTTCCGATTCATTTTACTATTTCAGAAAATACGCCATCGAAACTATAAGACTTAGTAAAGATTCAATGCCCGAAATAGTAAAGCAATTAGAGAAAATGGCAGTAACCGACCCGCATGCGCATGTAAGAAATGCGGCCGTTCAAAAACTTGCCCGATTGAAAGATAAACAGTTTTTACAGGTGTTTGAAAAAGCATTGGGCGATAGTTCTTACGCTACTGCTGCCGATGCCCTAAAAGGTATTCATGCCATTGACACAGCATTAGCAATTAAATATGCTGCTGCATTTGAAAACGAAGGAAACCATGATGTTACCGATGCCGTGTGCAGTATTTATGCCGCATCCGCATCCGAAAAGTTTCAGCCATTTTTCGAGAAGAAGTTTACCACCGTTAAAGGCTATGCCAAATATACTTTGATGTATCACTATGCTAATTTCCTCACTCACTCGCAAAAGGATTTAGCACTTAAAGGCATTGATATATTAAAGAGGCAAGCACTAAGCACCGAAACAAAATTGTTAGCTTCGGCAGGCAAAGGTTCTATTAAGCGTATTGTAAAATCATTTGAGGAAAAAAGAAAAGAGAAACAGAAATTGCTGGATGATGAAAAGCAAAAAGACAAAGGAGACGCCAAAGTTTTGATAGCCGATTACGATGCCATTATTTTAAGTGCCAATGAGGCACTTGCCGCTATAAATCAAAAGTACGAAGACGAAAAGAAAACTGATTGAATACTAAAAGTCAATATGCCAACCTCAGCGATGAGGAATTAGTGCACCGTTATCGCAATTCATACGATATGGTGTATGTTGGAGAGTTGTATCAAAGATACACTCACTTAGTATTTGGTGTATGTTTAAAACACTTAAAAAATGAGCAGGCGGCCAAAGATGCCACCATGCAAATTTTTGAAAAGCTTATAGCAGAACTGAAAAAACACCATGTGTTGGTTTTCAAATCTTGGTTGCATACAGTAGTTAAAAATCATTGTATGATGCACTTTAGAAATGAAAAAACTTCCATGAAGCGGCAGCAAGAATATCGTCAAGAAATTCAAAATGATAATAGCTACGATGTGGAAAATCAACTCGAATTGCATCTTGAAGAAGCTGAAGAGAAAGAATGGTTTCTTTTGCACCTAAGTGGCAGCATCCACGAGTTGCGCGATGAACAAAGAAAATGTGTTGAGTTATTTTATATAAAAGGAAAAAGCTATCAGGAAATTGCAGAAGAAACCAATTACAGTTTGAATGAAGTGAAGAGTTACATTCAAAACGGCAAACGAAATTTAAAAAACATTATTACAGCAAAACATGAGCGCTCGAAAAATAACTAACATGACGCTCACCCAAAACGGAGTGATTACCGAGGAAGCAATGTTGGCTTACCTCAATGGAATGCTCACGTCCGATGATACCATTAAGTTTGAGCAACTTCTTAACGATGACCCTTTTGCTCGCGAAGCATTAGAAGGTTTGCAAACCACAACGCCATCAAATTTAAAACCCACTTTTAAGGAGGTTAACCAAGCAGTAGCAGATCGCACGGGTGCCGAACCCAAAACTGCCAGTATTAACTTTCAGGCAATTACGCGCTATGCTGTTGCTGCTGCCTTAGTTGGTTTACTTATTGGGCTTGGGTTTTTGGTTACAAATTATGTGAACAATCAGCAGTCTCAGCTTGCTATGGAAACTAAGCAAGAGGGCAGCGAAAACACTGCTGAAGCGCGACCTTTTATGGAAGCCGAAACACCAGCGATAATTGATAGTATTGTGGCGGAGGATACTGCGGAGTTAACACTAATCGATGATGTTTCTTTAGCTCCTTCGGCCTCTGCTACTCAAGAAATTTTGCTAGCGGAATCACCGATAGAAAAAGAAGTGAAAGTTGAGGCTGCCACAAAAAGGCAAGAGGAGCTTGCTGGAAACAAAAAGGCAGAAGAACAGAAGAAACCTGCACCTGCAGAAAAATCGCAAGTAGCAAAATCATCGGCAAAAACGCCTTTAACAGCAACCGGTAGTGCAGGCGCAGCAGCGCCAACTTATGCGGTGCAAAGCACACCGGCCAATAGAGCGCAAGGCGATGAAACCATCGCTGCTAAAGCAAAAAACAGCAATGCAAAAGAAGAAATAGCAGCCGATTATCAGGATAACATGGATGCTGCCATGCAAAGTTTTAATAACCACGACTACAAAACAGCATCAAAACAATTCGGCAAAATTTTAGATAAGGAACCAGAAAATAAAGACGCGCTTTATTTTCAATCTGTAAGCGAGTACATAAATGGAAACAACAAAGGAGCTTTAAAGGGCTTCGAAAAGTTATTAGATCAAAATACCAAACACATCGAAGGGTCTAAGTATTACAAGTCGCAGATACTTCTTAAAAAAGGTAAGAAAGATGAAGCCCAAACTTTACTGGAAGAACTTTCGCGTAGCAATGGAGCATTTAAGCAACGTGCTATTGAAAAGTTAGGAGAGTTGAAGTGATACTCTTTTCAATAAAAGTCAACTTCAATCGTTTAAGAGTATTAGAATTTTAGAACGATTAAGATTTTATTCTTTATAAAAGCAACCTACAACTATGTTTTTCCGTATTAAAACCAAAAAATCAACATGAAGCAGTAATACCTAACCAATCTGCAACCCTCTAATATGATAACCGGACAAATCCGTAACGAAAAGGATATGGGCAAAAAGCCCGACATTGATGTTTTTTCTGAAGTGCTCGACCTGATAGCGGCAGCAAAGGCAGAGCGTTTAAAACGAAATTATAAGTGTATTGAATTTGCCAACAAGGCAGTTAGTATTGCAATTAAAAACAATCTTTCGTTTCAAGCAGCCGAAGCTTTACTTGAAATTGCTTCTTATTATCTTATTGTATTAAAAGATTATGATGCGGCATTGCGCCATGCTTTAAATGCACATTCATTATTGAATGATGAAAGCCAGCCGTTTTTAAGTGCAAACATTTACAAGCTCATTGGTATCTGTTATCATTGGACGGGTAATTTTACCAATGCCGTTTCCAATTACCTGCAAGCAGCTAAAATTTTAGAATCCGAAGTGCTGCAAACTAAAGAAGAGCTTCAGTTGGCTGCGAGTCTGCATTTTAATATCATACTTATCTACAGCCATCTTCCATTCGATGAAGATAAGTTTATGCATTTACAAAAGGCTATAGAGTTTAACGAAAGAACTTTTAATAAAGATGGCCTTGCAAAATGTTATAGTGTTTATGCCGATTATCACCCCGATGTAAAAAATAACCCTGCAGAGTTTAAAGCGTACTTCGAAAAATCGAGGCAGCTTTTTATTGAGTCGGGCAATACAATTGGAGAGCAGTCTTGCCTTTGTCCTATCGGGTTGGCATATTGCCGCATGGGCGATTCCGATACCGGAATGCAGTTTTTAAATGAAGGGTTAGAGGCAATGGTAAAAACTAACGAGCCTTCGTTTATTGCATCGGCACATGCCTTTTATGCAAAAGCTTTTCGGGTATTGAAAAATTACGAGAAAGCAATTGAGCATTACATTCTTGTAGAAGAACTTCTAATGAAAAACAAAAAGGAAGTAGAACTGCAAGATTTGTATGAATCTATGGCCGGAACGCTTGCCGAATCTGGCGATTTTAAGTCGGCTTACGACTATCGCTTAAAATACGGCAATGCTAAACGCGAATGGATGAGTTTTGATAAAGCAACAGCTTTGCATAATGCCACCATTCGCTTTGCTATTGATAAAGAAGCCCGAGAGGCGCAACTTCAACAACAAAAAAACGAACATGTTTTTGAATATGTTCATCAGCTTGAACTTTCAAACAATGAGTTGAAGCAACTGGCTTATGTAGCAGCTCACGATTTGCGCGAACCATTGCGCATGATGAATAGTTACACACGTTTGCTGGAGCAGCATTTAAAACCCGAATTATCATCGGATATTTTTCTTTACATCCGCACTATTAATGAAAGTGCAAAAAGGATGTTTGAAATGATTCAGGATATGATGGCGCTAAGCCAAGCAAATGCCGATGTGAATCTACAAGATGTAAATGTAGAGCTATTATTAACTGAAGTTTTACACGTGTTAGAAGTTGTAGTAAAGCACCGTAAAGCATCGGTTGTGTGGAATGTGCAACCCAGCATAAAAACAGATAAAACGCTTTTGTTTCAAGTTTTTCAAAACCTGATTAGCAATGGTATTAAATACAACACAAACGAAAAACCTGTTGTAGAAATTACCTATAAAGCTGAACCCGGAAAACACATTTTTGAGGTGCACGACAATGGCATTGGCATCCCCGAGGCGCAACGCGAGAAAGTGTTTTTTATTTTTCAACGATTGCATAAACAAGAAGATTATTCGGGTAGTGGCATTGGGCTTGCCGTATGCAAAAAGGCAATTGAAAAATTGAAAGGAAGAATATGGATTGAAGATAGCGCACTTGGCGGAACTTGTATTAAGTTTACGCTTCCTGATTTATCTATTATTACTTAAAACCGACAAAAGTTATCATACACAAAATGAATGTCGAAGCAACTTCTGAACAGCAATTTTACCATCTGGTTGGCAGGGCTGAGCAATTGGTTAAAGTCCAAAGTCAGCAAGCCGAACAAATTGCCAATGAAGCAATACAGTTAGCCATTGATGCCGGTAATGTGTCGTGGCAGGCAGAAGCATGTTATCAGTTAGCATCATTTTACTCTAAAGTAGCATCGCAGTTTAAAAAAAGCAATGGAATTTGTGAGAATGCTTTGAGTATTCTCACACTTGCGCCAAACATACTTTTGCAAGCGCGTTTGTTGCGCATGATGGGAATGAATGAACACTATCTCGGTGTTTGGGAAAATGCCCAACAGCATTATCAAGCAGCAATACAATTGCTGGAGTTACAACCGGCACATTCCGCAGCAATGGAAGAGGAGCTTGGTTTTTTATACTATTACATTTCTGTTTTAGACCGCGGTTCCGAATCGCTTGAGTACCCGATGGAATGCCTGCATAAGTCGGTAAAAATTTTCGAGAAAATTCAGAATAAAGAGGGGTTAGCTCGATGTTACAATATGTTGGGCAATCATTTAAACGAGGCGCATCAACATAAAGAAGCATTAAGTTATTTATTAAAAGCACTTCTGTATTTTGATGAATTGGGCGAAAAATTTTCTGCCGCAGTAGTTCAAAACAATGCCGGCTACACCTACTGCGAGTTAGGGGAATTTGATAAAGGTTTTGAATTGTTGTATCAATCGCTCGAAACCAAAAAGAAGTTTGGAAACCAAAATTCAATTGCCAATTCCTACATTCATTTAGGCATGGCAAACAAGTTGAAAGGCGATTTTGCACAATCCATAAAACACTTCCACACTGCCGAAGAGATGTTGAAGGATTTAGATAGCAAATCTGATTTAAACACCGTTTATCAATATCTATCGGAAGTTTATGCCGGGGCGGGAGATTTTAAAAGTGCTTACGAGTATCATATTCTTTTCGATAAAACCAAAGATGAGATGTTCAACTTCGATAAAGCCGCGGCCATTATGGATGCAAAGTCGAGGTTTGAGTTAGAAAAGAAAAAGAAAGAAGCCGAGTTGCTGCGCCAAAAAAATATCGAAATCGAAAGCTATGCCCATCAGTTAGAAGTATCTAACAACGAGTTGAAGCAATTTGCGCATGTTGCATCGCACGATTTAAAAGAGCCGTTGCGCATGATTAGCAACTACATTGGTTTGCTCGAAAAACGCTTGGATAGCAAAATGGATACCGATACCCAAGCCTACATGGGTTTTGTGAACGAAGGTGCCAAACGAATGTTTTCGCTTATCAATAGCTTGCTTGAATTTTCAAAACTAAATACTGAAATAAATCCAATAGGTATTGACCTTAACAAAACTATAGCGGAGTTGAAAAACAACATGAGAAATGAATTGAAAGATGTGAATTTTTCGAGTGATAAACTACCAACAATTGTTGCCGATGAAATTCATATTTATCGTTTGTTCGAGAACCTCGTTAGTAATGCTGTAAAGTTCAATTTAAGTTCATCGAAAGTTGTTGAGATTAAATATGCCGAAACCCCAACCACACACGAGTTTAAAGTGGTTGATAATGGCATTGGTATTGCCCGCGAGTATTACGAAAAAGTGTTTATCATTTTCCAAAGGTTGAATGCTCGCGACCAGTTTTCGGGCACGGGTATTGGCCTTGCAATGTGTAAGAAGATTATTGATAACCTAAAAGGCAAAATTTGGGTTGAAGGAAACGAATTGGGTGGTAGCACATTTTGTGTTTCGTTACCAAAGTAGAAGTGCGAAACTCAGTAAGCAGCAGATTTTGAAAATAAATTTTGACGATTCCAAACTCACTTTATATTTGTTGCTGTTAAACAGAGAAAATGAATTTTTACACATTACATCATCATCATTATTGCGCTCAAGCGGAATGATAATGTTATGTTGTAACAACAAAAATATTTGAAAACCCGTTTGAGTAAATCAAACGGGTTTTTTGTTTAAAATACTCTTGATTTACTCAAACACAAACAAGCATTAAATGAGTAAATTAAAAATAGCCATCCAAAAGAGCGGAAGACTTAGCGAGAAGTCATTAGAACTTCTAAAAGAATGTGGAATAAAACTTGCCAATGGCGATAGAAAACTAAAAGCCGAAGCCGAAAACTTTCCCGTTGAAATTCTTTTTTTGCGCGATGACGATATTCCTCAGTATGTAGAGCAAGGAGTTGCAGATATTGGCATTTTGGGGCAAAACGAAGTATGGGAAAAGAATAAGGATGTTTTGATTGTAGAAAAATTAGGATTCGCCAATTGCAAACTTGCACTTGCAATTCCCAAAGATGAAAACTATACAGGTTTAAATTACTTCAACAATAAGCGCATTGCAACAAGTTATCCGGTTATATTAAAAAAGTTCTTTGATGAACAGAATATTACAGTATCAATTGAAGAAATTGGTGGTAGTGTAGAAATAGCAACAGGCATAGGCTTGGCCGATGCAATTTTCGACATTGTTAGCACAGGAAGCACCTTGCTGATGAATGGTTTAAAAGATGTAGCAGTAGTTGCCAAGAGCGAAGCGGTATTGATTGCTAACCCTACATTAAACCAAACGCAGAATGAAATTTTAGAACAATTACTTTTTCGTTTCGGTGCTGTAAAAAACTCATTGTCGCATAAATACATTCTTTTGAATGCCCCCAATACTTCCATTCAAAGCATTTGCAATTTATTGCCGGGCATGAAATCGCCTACTATACTTCCATTGGTAGAAGAAGGTTGGAGTAGCTTACATTCGGTGGTGAAAGAAGATGAATTTTGGGATGTAATTGATCAACTAAAACAACTTGGGGCACAGGGTATTTTAGTAGTTCAAATCGAAAAGATGATTTTTTAATTGTGTGCTATGAAGAATATAAAGTATCCTGATAAAAAGAAGTGGAGCAAACTGATACAACGCCCCACTGTGGCGCAAAAAGATTTGTCGGTATTGGTAAACTCAATTTTTAATGAGGTGCAAAAAAATGGCGATAAAGCTATATTGAAATACAATTTTCTATTTGATAAATCAACTGCAAAATCATTTGTTGTGACGGAAGATACCGTAAAAAATGCCCGACAAGAAGTAAGTAAACCCTTACAACAAGCCATTAAAGCTGCAAAAAGAAATATCGAAAAATTTCACTCCTCACAAAAGGAATCGAAAAAAGAAATTGAGACCACAAAAGGAGTATTGTGTTGGCGCGAAAATAGACCAATAGAAAAA
>CAZYXR010000097.1:0-10286 GCA_964650845.1 uncultured Chitinophagaceae bacterium | reverse complement strand
CCGCGCAATTAGAAAAGGAAATTGGAAAATGATTGTGGACGAGCGCAACTTATTAATTCATTTATATCACTTAGGCGATGATAAGTACGAACTAAAAAACATTCGTGAAACGTATCCGGATGTCGTTTCTTCGCTAATGGACGCAATGATGGCATGGGACGAATCAATGGTAAAACCCACTTGGCCATTTGTAATGAATTACAAAGTGATAATAAATGGCGAAAAATTTGTATATGCCATCTAATCAGTTCGGGTATTCATGTCATTTCAAGACACGGCACATACGGACAAACTAAGCAAGACGGACGACCACCGCCCGACAGACTTTTGGACTGACATAAAAAAGTGGAGCAGACATCACTCAAAAAAACTGACCCGACCTGTTGCGGGTATCTTTCGACAGGGGCGGTATCGAAAAGCCTTACGAATAGACATTAACAAAAACAAAAAAAACAGATAAAATGAAAAAAGTAATTTTTACATTGACAGTTGCATTGGCAACAGGTATGGCGACCTTAAACGCACAAAACGTAAACATTCCAGATGCCAACTTTAAGGCATACTTGGTGGGAAACGGATTAATCAACACCAATGCCGATACCGAAATTCAGGTGAGCGAAGCGCAGGCTTTTACAGGTATGATATATTGTCCAAGTTTAAATATTAGTGATTTAACTGGAATTGAGGCATTTACTTCGCTTACTAGTTTACATTGCTATCAAAATCAAATTTCAACCGTAGATATTTCAAACAATCCATTAATTGAAACACTTGTTTTTTATTATAATAATGTATCAATATTAAATATCAGTAATAATAGTTTACTTGAAAATTTAGACTGTTCAAATAACCCAATCTCATCAATAGACCTAACAAATAAACCCAATTTAAAATATTTAACTTGTTTTGGTAGCCAGCTTACGTCATTAGACCTTTCAAATAATCCCGTATTAGAATATTTATTCTGTTCAAATAATCAGCTTACATCTTTGGACATTTCTAACAACCTAAGTTTAACTGAATTATATTGTAATGTAAATCAACTTACTTCACTCGATGTTTCTATCCTGCCAAATTTAATTGAGTTTTCTTGCGAAGATAATGCCCTAACTTCTTTAAATGTAAAAAACGGAAACAACAACAACTTCACTACTTTTCTGGCTTATGGTAATCCTAATCTTATCTGCATAGAAGTGGATAATGCAGTATATAGCACCGCCAACTGGACGAACATTGATGCGCAAACAACATTCAGCGAAGATTGTAGCGGAACAACAAGTGTTGAGGATATTTTTGGAGCAATAAATTCAATCCATATTTATCCTAACCCTGCCAACGACTTTGTAACCATCAGCAATATGCCAATCGGCTCAACTGTGAGAGTTTTGGACGTTACAGGAAAAGTTGTTTACAGTTCAAAAATCACAAGCGAACAAACAACTATTAACACGGCAGACTTTACAAACGGTATTTATTTAATCCGAATAGACAACAACGGTAATATTGCCAACAGAAAATTGGTGGTGAATAAATAAGACTTTCATAACAGTCCTCATTTCGATAAAGAAGTGGGGACTGTTTACTGACAACCGAACTAACGGACACGAAAGACAAAACCACGTGCTGCCAACAGCGGTTTGGCGTAATGGGGGCTGACGTGCAAACCTGAACATTTGTGCTTTTTATTTACATTTGTGGTAGGCTGAAAGTTAGTGCTTCTAATGCCCCCACTACGCCAAGCCGCGACCCGTTAGCGGTCATTCTAAGGCAGCAGTTTTATATCTAAACCTAAGTGTAAGCAAAATAGCAGCAATGCTAAGCCCTATAATAAATCCAAACCAAATTCCTTTTACACCTAAACCAAAGTTAAAAGCCAGCAAATAACAAGTTGGAATCATAATTAACCAATAAGAAACAAAAGCAATGGTGGCTGGAATGCGAACATCCTGAATGCCTCTCAATATGCCAACGGCTACATTTTGCAGCCCATCACTTAGTTGAAAAAACACGGCAAGAAGTATTAGAGAAGATGCCATTGTTACTACTTCAATGTTATTGGTATAAAGCAATGGCAGTACATTGTATGTAGCGAAGAAAAAGATTACAAAAACTACTTCAAACATAAGTGTAAGTATTATAGCTGCATTGCCATTGACGCGAATGCCAAGTATATCCTTTGCTCCAAAAGCATATCCTGTCATTATTGTTCCGGCAGCAGATATTCCGGTTATTGTCATAAAAGTAATTGACACAAGGTTTATTGCTATTTGATGCGATGCCAACTCTAACTCGCCAATCCAACCGCACATTATATGCGCAGAGCAAAAAGCTGCTGCTTCTGAAAAAACTTGTAGCGATGCAGGTACACCAATCAGCAAAATTGGTTTTACAAAACTTATTGATTTATACACCGATTGGTTGTAAGACTTCATCAAACTCTGTATGTGTTTATCCTGCCAGATGAATACAAAAACTGCAACTGTCATAGCAACACGGGCGTTTGCAGAAGCAATTGCAGCACCTTCAATACCAAGTTCCGGAAAACCCCATTTGCCATAAATCAACAACCAATTCAATAAAACATTTAACAGCAATGCCGCGATGTTTATTATCATTCCGGGTAGCGTTCTTCCCATTCCATCTATTAGTTGTTTGCCGGCTGTAAACAACATCAATGCAGGTGTTGAAAGGTTCAGAAAAACCAGATAGCGTTTTGCCAATGTGCTAATCTCTTTGGGCTGGCGAAAAACTTCAAAGTTGTCAATCGCCACAACCATCAATATGGTAAAAATGATGGAAATGATAATTGCTACAACAAGACTGCTTCTGAAAATACCAATTGCTTTTTCTCCTTTTTGCTCGCCAAAAGCCTCAGAAACCAACGGTGAAATGGCAAACAATATTCCTAAGCCCAATAGCGTTACAAGCCAGTAAACCGTATTGGCAATACCTGTTGCAGCAATATACTCGGGGCCTAAGCCACCTACTTGAACGGTGTCGAAAAACCCCATTAGTATATGCCCCAACTGGCCTGCAATTATTGGACTTGCAAGTTTTGCTGTTTGCCTCAATGATGTTTTATAAGTAGAAAAAAACGATAACATATAGCCTTGGTGTTAGCACCAATACACAAATATTGAATAAACTAATGAGGCACTAAATATGGTGCTTGAGTTGAGATAAATAAAAAAACCCGTCAGGCTACGCCAAACGGGTGAAACTTTTTGAAGTTAGAATAGTTTGAGTGCTATTTCGCGCTCTTATCAACTACCACTTTACCGCGGTAGTATAATTTATCTTCGCTCCAATGTGCTCTGTGTAAAAGATGAGCTTCACCTGTTGTAGCATCTACACCTGTTGTAGGCGCAACGGCTTTATAATGTGTTCTGCGTTTATCTCTGCGTGCTTTCGAAATTCGTTTCTTTGGATTTGGCATTGTTTTACGTTTATATTTTTTATCTAATTCTTTTTCAATTTTTTCAATCCATCCCACCGCGGGTCTGGTTTTTCATTTTCAGGTTCGGGCTGCAATTGTGCAAAAAGATGTTTTAATACTTCTTGATTACACTTTTCGTCCTTACCGGGTGTGGTACAGCCCATTCTTTGAACCGGCACACATAAAATGATGTATTCATAAATTAACTGACTTACATCTATATGCGATTCATCGCGACTGATATAAATTATTTCATCATTTTCCGGTATCTCATCGGGATTTTCTGCAAACTTTACGTAACACACAAAGTCTCCAAAAATATCCTTTTGAAAAGGTGCAAGGCATCTATCGCACTCTACATTTACCTTCCCGTCAATAAAGAAATTTAATACAAAGAGCGTTTCCTTTTTATCAAACTCCAATCTTACATTTACATCACATTCGGCAATTGGTGATTCTTCAAAATGCTTAAAGAACTCCCCATTTACTTCAAAATTGTAATTGTGAACACCAATCTTTATTCCAACAAATGGAATTTCATATTCCCTCAACCCTTTCACAACTCTTGGTTTTTATAGTGTTCACAACAAGTTTCAACTAAATAGCTGACACCTGTGTTTGAAAAAAGGAGTGCAAAGGTAAAAACTTGAATGGTTTATACAAATGTTGAATAAAAGACCAACGACAAACAACAATTCAACGGTTGAAATTGAGCACCAATATTACTCCTTAAATTTTCATATTCTTGTCCACCAACGATGCAAGAGAGAATTTCAAGTATTCAGAATCCATTAGTAAAACGTGTAAAACGGCTCATTGAAAAATCTGCGGCAAGGAGAGAAGAAAATCTTTTTGTGGTTGAAGGTGTGCGCGAATGCTCGTTACTTCAGCAAAAAAAAATTGTAATTCAGCAGTTTTTGGTTTGTAGCGAGTTGTACAAAAGCCAGCAGGCGTATCCAATTATTTTTGATGAAAACACGCGATATGTAAGCACAGAAGTTTATGAAAGTATTGCCTATCGTGGCAGCTCCGAGGGAGTAATTGCACTTGCAACACCTAAAAACCACTCAATTGATTTACTTCAATTACCAGCAAAACCATTGATATTGGTGTTGGATGGAATAGAAAAACCCGGCAACATTGGTGGTATGCTGCGCACCTGCGATGCAGCCGGTGTTGATGCTGTAATTATTTCCAACACAAAAGCAGATGTGTATAATCCAAACGTTATAAGAAGTAGTTTAGGAACTGTTTTCACAAACAATATTGCAATAGGAGAGGGGTGGCAGCAGGTAATTTCATTTTTGAAACAAAACCAAATTTCCACATTTGCTGCACATTTAAAAGCAACAAAAATGCACTTTGAATGTAACTTCAATCAAGCTACTGCTATTTTAATGGGAACAGAATCTACCGGATTGCCAGATGAAGTTTTATACGAATGTACCGAAGGAATAAAAATTCCAATGCAAGGTAAAATCGACTCGCTAAATGTAAGTGTAAGCGCTGGAATACTAATATTTGAAGCAATAAGACAAAGATTAGCCTAAAACCATTTGCGTTTTTTAAAAGTGATAAACAAGCCAAACGAAAGTGCTATCATAACAATCCAAATGGCAGCATAGCCATATTTCCATTTCAGTTCGGGCATTATGTCAAAATTCATACCATAAACTCCAACAATAAAGGTAAGCGGAATAAAAAATGAAGAAATCACGGTAAGTGTTTTCATTACTTCATTCATGCGGTTGCTTTCCATACTGTGATACAAATCCATAAGACTGGTAAGAATGTCTCGATTCGCCTCTACCGAGTCGTTTACGCGATAGCTATGATCGAGTAAATCGCGTAAATACGGCTTGCTGTCGGCATCAAAAAAAACAACACTATTGCGGTCTAAATTACTGATGAGTTCGCGAACAGGAATAGTATATTTTTTAAAAAAAATAAGCGATCGTTTTGCTTGCTGAAGTTTCAACAGATGTTTTTTAGATGCATTTACAGTAATATCATTTTCTAAAAGTTCTATCTCATCGCTAAACTGCACCAATACATCAAAATAGTTGTCAATAATTGCATCCATAAGAGCGTAAAGCAAATAATCTTCACCTTTTTCCCTTATCAAGCCTTGTGCGTGTTTTATTCTGTGTAAAACAGCATCAAAAACAGAAGTATCTTGTTCCAACACCGAAATCAAGAGATTGTTTTTTAATATAAAGCTTACCTGTTGTGATTTTAACCGCAAGTTCTGCTCGCTAAAAATGCGCAGTGTTACAAACAGATAATCTGTGTAAATTTCAACCTTGGGTCGTTGGCGGGTATGTAAAATATCTTCCATTACTAATGGATGAATACCGTATGAATTGCTGATTTCATTCAATAAAGAAGTTTGATTTACCCCTACTACATTTAGCCAGTTTACCTGAGTTGTGGTGTTTAAGTGTTTGCATTCTGCAACGTTTGGATTCTTACTTTCAGTAAAATCTGATTGGGTATAACGGAATAAAGTAGCAGATTCGGCAGTCATGAAGTTGTATTTGCAACAAATGTCAGAAAAATTTGCATGATTAGCAGGGCAACTGAAATTAGCTTAGGTTTGAGTGTTACAAAAAAAGCATTGTGATTCGATCCATCCTTATTGCCAATCGTGGTGAAATTGCGTGTCGCATTATTCGCACTTGCAAATCTATGGGCATTCGCAGTATTGCCGTTTACAGCGATGCCGATGCTGAATCGCTACATGTAAAACTTGCCGATGCAGCTTACTATATTGGTGCAAGTGAGGTTGCTGCGTCTTATCTAAATATTGATAAAATTATTGAAGCGGTTAAAGCTACCAATGCAGACGCTGTTCATCCGGGCTATGGCTTTTTATCGGAAAATGCGGGTTTTGCCACTCGATTAGAACAAGAAAACGTTGTTTTTATTGGTCCAAATGCGCATGCAATTGGCTGGATGGGTTCAAAAAGTAAAGCAAAAGAAATTGCTACACAAAATTCCGTACCTACGGTTCCGGGCTATATGGGCGCAGACCAAAGCAAAGCACGATTTGAAAAAGAAGCATTAAATATCGGCTTTCCTATTTTGTTAAAAGCTGCGGCAGGCGGTGGCGGCAAAGGCATGCGTATTGTAAGTGAAGTTTCTACTTTAAGTGAAGCTTTTGATAGTGCTAAACGTGAGGCACTTAATGCATTTGGAAACGATGAATTGTTGATTGAAAAATACTTCCCATCTGCACGTCATATCGAAATTCAAATTTTTGGTGATCAGCATGGTAATACCATTTATCTTTTAGAAAGAGAATGTACCATTCAACGCAGGTATCAAAAAATTATTGAAGAAAGTCCATCGCCCGTACTTACCGATACGCTGCGCAAAGAAATGGGCGAAGCCTCCATGCGCTTGGCAAATGCATTAAAATACGATAATGCCGGAACAGTAGAATTTCTTTTTCACGAAGGAAAATACTATTTCTTAGAAGTAAACACTCGGCTTCAGGTAGAACACCCTGTTACCGAAGCAATTACAGGCTTGGATTTGGTAAAAATGCAGATTGAAATTGCTGAAGGCAAGCCGCTTAGCATTACGCAAAAAGATATTAAAGCTGATGGTTATGCCTTAGAATGTAGATTGTATGCCGAAGATGCTGCAAATAAGTTTTTGCCCACTTCAGGCCAAATCCTTTTTTGGCAAGCCAAAGAGATTGAGGGGCTGCGTTATGACACAGGCATTGAAACCAATTCAGATATTTCCATTTACTACGACCCAATGCTTGCCAAAATAATAGCACATGCTCCATCGCGCGAAGCTGCAATCCGCAAGATGGATTACGCCTTGCGCAATTTGGTTTGCCTGGGCACTACCACCAATCAGTCGTTTCTTTTAGATGTGCTTAGTCGGGTAGATTTTGTTGAAGGCAGTTATGACACTCATTATATCGCTAAGAAAATAGGGGAGTGGCGTTCTGATATAAATGAATACAATTTGAAAATCTCATTGATTCTATCATCCATTTACAAATGGAATATCAATGAGTTAAGTCGCTCATCATTAACCAATATTTTAAGTGGATGGCGCAGCAATTTTTATCAACTTCATACTGATACTTTTCTGTTTGGAGGCAGTGAATTTGACGTAAGTTACCAGTGTAAGCCTAATGGTGTTTTTTCATTTTACATTAATGATGAAGCATTTAATGTGAAATTACTGCACCATAGGTATGATATATTTAACATCGAGATAAACGAAGTTTTACATAATTTTATTGTTAAATCACTTAATGAAAGACTGTTTATTCATCATTATAATTTCCCTCAAATTGCAATAGAAACAAAATGCCGTTTTCCTGAAGTTGATAGTATAGCCCAAAAATCTGGTTATGCTTCGCCAATGCCTGCGAGTGTTGTAGATATTTTAGTAACGCCTGGCAGTAAAGTTTGCAACGGTCAAGTTCTATTGATTCTTTCTTCAATGAAAATGGAAAATACGATTGTAGCAAATAATGATGGAATTATTGACGAAGTATTTGTTAGCGTGGGGGAGAATGTGGAAGCAGGGAGATTGCTTTTGAGCTTCAAAAACGAAGGTTGATGCAATACTGATAGTGTTGCGATTCAAACACAACTACTTAACATAATATAAATTATAAAAAATAATTCACTCCGTAAAATGCTGATATACAATATATTTAAGCCGATGTCAATTCAATTCTAATTGTAGTGCCCGAACCAATAGAACTTTCTTTCACATAGATTTTTCCATTGTGGTAGCTTTCTACAATCCTTTTGGTAAGCGATAACCCGAGCCCCCAACCTCTACGTTTGGTACTGTAACCCGGCTCAAATATTGTATTAAACTTGTTTTTAGGAATACCGCACCCCGTATCCTTAAAATCTATTGAAATAAGCTTTCCGGACTTTGAAGTGCTAATGTCAATTGAGCCTTCGCCATTCATGGCATCAATGGCATTTTTCAATAAATTTTCAATTACCCAGTCGAAAAGATGTTGATTTATAGCAACTTTATAGTCACCATCCACTATTGAATATCTAATAAGCACTTTATCGCTTATGCGAGTGCGCATGTAGGCAATATTTCTTTCAATAATTGAATTGACAGATTCGGGAGTTAATTTTGGAGCAGCACCAATTTTAGAAAAACGGTCGGCAACTAAAGAAAGTCTGTTAATATCGGCATCAATCTCATTCAAAATGGCTTCATTTTCTTTAGCCATTCCAGTTTCGCGCATATATTCTACCCAGGCGGCTAATGATGAAATTGGCGTGCCGAGCTGATGAGCAGTTTCTTTTGCCATGCCCACCCACACTAAATTTTGTTCGGCTTTGCGTGCGCTGCTAAAAGCTAAGTACGACAGCAAAATAAAAGCCGCAAAAATACCCAACTGAATATATGGAAACCATCTTAACTGTTTGATTAACAGCGACTCATCAAAGTATATGTATTTCTTTTGATTAAGCCCAAGTTCAAATATTATTGGCTCGTGTTGCTTGCGCATTTGAGCCAGCAGTTTCATTACTTTTTCATTGCTGTTTATACGATTTGAATCAATATTTCCATAAGCCTCTATCCTACCAAAACCGTCAGTTAAAATTACCGGAGCGGAGGTTGTATTTACCACCACATCGGCAATAAACTTTTCTACAAATTCATTCAAAGTAACTTTTAATTCTTGAAAAAGCTTGCTGTCGCGGTAATAGATAAAGTTTCTGCCGAACCCGGGTATGTTTCTATATTGAATAATAATAGGTGGATAGGTCGAAAATCTTCGCAATTCATCATCTGTTGGCACAGCATTTTGGCGATAAAGACTGTCAGATTCATCTAAATTTCGCGATGATACTATGGTGCCACTTTCGTTAACCAACAACACCGGAATATTATCGTTTGAAGTTACAATGTCATTAAAAAATGTTAGGGTTTCGTTATCCTCAACGGTAAGAATAAACTTTGTACTTTGCGCCCATACATTTACTTTTTGCCGTTCATCTGTTGCCAGTTTATTGAACAAATCATAAGTGTAATTTATCATTTTAGCACGTTTTTCGATAGCTTCTGCCCAAAGCGTGGCCTTTTGCTTTTCTTCTATCGAAATTCTATTTGCTAAATAATTGGTGTAAGCAACTGTTGCCACGCCAATTAGTAATGCCGATACAAAAATCAGTAGCTTAAAATTCGTTTTTCGTGCGTAAATATCCATTGGCGCAATACGGAACGTTCTATTTTCAATTTATTGTTGTGAAAATAGAAATGTATTTGAAACGATAGTTGCACCGAGCACGCATCTAATGAAATTTCATTCTTTATATTACATAGCTATGCTTAGCCAATTGAAAAAAAATCGTGTAGTTTTGCGCGCTCAAAAAAATAATAAATGGCTCTTCAATGTGGTATCGTGGGTTTGCCAAACGTAGGTAAATCAACTCTTTTTAATGCTCTTTCGTCTGCCAAAGCACAGGCAGCTAACTTTCCCTTTTGTACAATTGACCCCAATATTGGAGTTGTTACCGTGCCCGATGAACGATTGGACAAACTGGCGGAGATAGTAAACCCTCAGCGCGTTTTACCCACCACTATCGAGTTTGTAGATATTGCTGGTTTGGTAAAAGGCGCCCATAAAGGCGAAGGATTGGGAAATCAGTTTTTAGGCAACATCAGAAGTGTAAACGCGGTAATACATGTTTTGCGCTGTTTTGAAGACCCTAATATCATTCACGTTGATGGCAGTGTGAACCCTGTTCGCGATAAAGAAATTATTGATACCGAATTGCAATTGAAAGACTTAGACAGCGTAGAGAAGAAATTGGATAAGCAAAAAAAGTTGGCAAAAGGG
>CAZYXR010000096.1:0-10557 GCA_964650845.1 uncultured Chitinophagaceae bacterium | reverse complement strand
GAACACACCTCCGTTTACACTAATTGCTATGCTGCCTGTATTGCCTCCATAGCAGCTTACATCTGTTACTGTGCCATTTACTACTATGCCTGACGGCTCTGTAATAGTAACACTCGTTACTGCCGTGCAGCCGTTGCCGTCTGAAATTGAAACTGAGTAAGTACCTGCGCTAACATTTGTCAGGTCTTTAGTGGTGTCGCCATTACTCCAAGTGAAAGAAATAGGAGCAGTACCGCCATTCACAGTTAAATTCACACTACCGATAGTATCGCCAAAGCAAAGTACATTTCCAACATTCACTGTAAATGTAATAGCACCCGGCTGGATAATTGTTGCAGCATTTGTTGCTGAACAACCATTTGCATCTGTAACAACTACCGTATATAATCCTGCTGTTAAACCTGAAACATCTTGCGTAGTTTGTGCATTACTCCACAAATAAGTATATGCCTGAGTACCACCTGTTACATCCAAATCAATACTTCCAGAATTTCCTCCATTACATAAGATATTTACTTGAGTTAATGTTGAAGCAAGTGTATCGGGTTCAGAAAGTGCTTGGGCAAGTGTAATAGTACAGCTATTATTATCTGTAACAGTTACAGCATAATTACCCATCGGAACATTTTGAATATCTTCGAATATTGAACCATTATTCCAGTTGAAACTATAAGGAGGCACACCGCCAGCAACAGAGATATCTACATAACCTGTGCTATCACCATTACATGCCGGCTCGGTGAAAGACGCAATACTACCCGACAACAACAAAGGTGCAGCAATGGTAGCCCCACCAATTGCTGTGCAGCCATTATCGTCTGTAATAGTAACGTTGTATGTATTTGCCGACACACCTGTTAGGTCTTCATTTGAACTTCCATCACTCCATTGATAAGTGTATGGCGAAGTTCCACCACCCGCAGAAATGTAAATTCCCCCGGTAGTTCCTCCGTTGCACAACAAATTACTTACCGAATCAACAATTACTGTAAGTAAAGCAGGTTGAGTTACACTGGCATTTAAGAATGCACTACAACCTTTTGCATCTCTAAGAGTTACCACATAATTATTTGCAGTTAAACCAGTAAATGAAGGAACAGCTTGAAATGTTATTCCATTGATAGAGTAGCTATATGGTAATACTCCGCCAGTAAGTGTAACATAAATCTCACCATCAGCACCACCAAAACAAGATACATGATTTACTAAATCTAAAGTTGCCGAAACTGTATATGAATTAGAAATTGTAACCGTGTCGGCTGCAGTACAGCCATTTCCATCTGTTACAATTACCGCATAAACACCCGCTGCCACATTATTAAAAATAGGCGATGCCTGACCAGGTCCACCATTTAAAGAATAGCTATATGCACCTAAACCACCAGTTGCCACAACCTCAATTCTGCCATCAAACACATTCGCACAACTTGCATCTACCGAGTCTATAACATTTACTGCCAAAACTGGTGGTTGGCCTACAACCATTGGAGTGTTGAATGTATTTGTACATAAACTGTCGTCTTGCACTGTAATATTGTAAGTATTGGCAACCAACCCTGTAATTGGGCTTGTTTGAAATGGCCCACCATTTAAAGAATATAGCAAACCACCATTTGTTGAAGTGGCACTTAAAATTGTAACAGTACCATCGCTACCGCCAAAACATGTAACATCTGTTTTTGTAGCAGAATTAACTGTTGGAAGCGCAAGAATTCTAACTACACTATTTCCGCTGGTTGATGAACAAACACCAGATGTAACAACTCTTCTATACCAAACAGTTAGGTTCGTAAAACCAGGCTGATAATCTTCTAAGTTATTGATTCCTGCCGCAGGCAACCATGAACCGCCATTATTAACGCTTTCTTGCCAAAGATATGTGTAAGTTCCAATACCGCTTGTTGGGGTAGCGCCATCTATAAAGGCTGGAGTACCCGAAGCACAAAAACGTTGATAAGTAGGACTTAAAGTATTGTCTGCAATAACAGGGGTAACATTCACCAACTCTTCGTTAGAAAAAGCCACATTACAACCATTGCCACTTGCAGTAACTCTTAAACGATACCTTGCTGAATCAACTAAAACACCAGTGCCATAAGTTGGATTATTTGCACTTGGAATATTTACAAAACTAACACCATCAAATTCTTGCCATTGATACACAACAGTACCAGTACCACCTGATACTACCGAGGTTAAAGTTGCAGAACCACTGCCGCAAGAAGTGTTACCCCCCGAAATTACAACTGAAGGATCGGGCACTACAGTAATGGTAACGGTGCCTGACACTGCTTGGTCGCAACCACTGCCGGTTGTAGAATACAAAAGTCTGTAATCTGTTGTACCTGTTAATGACGGAGTTGAATATGAAATACCAGCACCACCAATAATAATATTCACCCATGAACTACCATCAAAATACTGCCATTGATAAGACGGTGTGCCAACTCCTGCACTCACTACGTTGGATGTAAGTGTTACACTTCCACCACTGCATATTGTTTGTGAAGTACCGATAGCAATTACCGGGTCGCTAACAACAGACACTGTTGAGATTGCAGAAGTATCTGCAACACAACCAGTACCGGTAGGAATAAACACAACTCTATAATTAGTAGTAGCAACTATAGGACCAACATTTAATGTTGGGGAATTCAACCCTGTGGCAGTCCATATAGAACCATTGTGAAATTGCCAAACATAATTTCCGATTCCTGATGAAGGTGTAGCCACAAGCGTTAAGTTAGCACCGCTACATACTGTTTGCGAACCGGTAATCCCCACAGTTGGGTTAGGCACTACAGATACTATAGAAACATTTGAAGTATCTGCATCGCAGCCATTGCCTGTGCAAGAATATCTTGCGCGATAGTATCTTGTAGCCGTTAAAACGCCTGTATTCAAAGTAGCACCAGGGCTGCCAGTAGGCGACCAACTTACGCCATCTGTGCTGATGTGCCAGTTAATTGTACAAGTTCCGTTGCCGCCAGTTGCAGTTGCCGCCAATGTAACCGATGCATTGCTGCATATCTGTTGCGAAGCGGTGATAGAAACATCGGGATCGGCAACCACAGTTACTAATTGCGAATTTGAAGTACCTTCATCGCAACCAGTTCCTGAACAACTTCTTCTTGCTTGAAAATATGTATTTGCTGCGATTCCTGTGGGTGAATAGCTTGAACCCGTTGCTCCGGTATTCGTCCACAAACTGTTATCGGGGCTGCTCCACCATGTTATAGTACAAGTGCCTGTGCCGCCCGGAGTAGTTAGCGCATTTAATGTAGTACCTCCGCCACTGCAAACTGTTGCAGCTCCATTGATAGTAATGGCAGGGTCGTTTACTACCGTTATTGTTACTGTAGGTGATGTAAATGGATCGCAGCCACTACCCGAGCAACTGTAAATTGCCTTGTAGTATGTTGTTTGAGTTAAACTGCCTGTGTTTAAAGATGCCCCTGTATTAACGTTACTGAATATTGAATTATCTATACTAGATTGCCACTGAACCGTGCAAGTACCTGTGCCACCCGATGTAGATGAATTCAAGGTCAAACTTCCGCCACTACAAATTGTTTGGCTCGGAGTTGTAATACTAACCGAAGGGTCGGCATTTACAGCAATTGCCTGAGAGGCACAACCTGTATTTCCGCAAGTTCCTTCGGCACGAACAAAATAGGTTGTAGAAGATGCAGGTGAAACACTGATACTTGTTCCAGAACCGGCAGCAGTGCCACCGCAAGATCCTGAATACCATTGCCATGTTGCACCTGTACCTAATGAACCGCCACTAACGGTCAATGTTGTAGAGCCGCCTGCGCAAACAGAGGTCGTTCCGGTAATGCCTGTTGGGGCTACCGAAGCAGTATTTACATTCACTGTTACTTGAGCGCAAGTTGTATTTGCACAACCTCCCAAAGTTGATTCCGGCTCGTAACGCGCATAATAAGTTGTTGTAGAACTTGGCGCAGTAATAGTTACAGCTGCTGTGCTGGTATTATTTGCAGGCACTGCCGTACCTACCAATGTACCACCACATGAAGCTGAATAAAATCTTACCCTTCCAAAGATGTTGATGTTGGATGGAAATGTTGCGGTAAGTGTAATAGTGCCTGGAGGGGTGCAATAATTATTGGCACTTGTAGCCAATGAAGTAGGTGCTTCGTTATAGCGGTTCTGAATTAAAATAGTACTTGATGTAAGTGTACCACAACTTCCATTCGTAACTCTGTATCTTATCCTATCGGCACTACCATCGCTACTGTGTGTCTTTTTAGGGAACATACTAACTCCCGATGCCGTACCAAAAATCCAGTTGTTATTCCAAACTCCATTACTACTGCCCCAATCCCATACCACAGAACCCGTTTGCCCGGTTACCGATACTGCTGTACCAAAATTTCCGGCAGCACTACAAAAATCTATTGGTCCAGTAGTACTTGGCGAACCTAAATTAGTAGCAGCATCAACGGTAAAAGTGATGTCATCGGTACACACGCCTACGGTAGCTCTTATAACAACTGTTCCAGCAGCACCCGAATGCGTGTAAGTTGAGCCCGAAACCGAACCTCCAGCAGTACCGCCTACTTTTGAATAAACAACAGTTGGATTGTTGTGTATGCCGCCTAAAGTTGCACTAAGTGGCTTGGTACCACCAGCGCAAATAGAAGAAGTGTTGGTATTATTTGCAACAGTAGTATTTTGCCTATACTGCAATGTGGAAGACGTTCCATTCCATGTGTTGCAATCTGGATCATGATAGCCAACAGCCAATGTGCCATCATAAGTAGCCGTATAACTTCTCGTTTCGTTACTTGCGCTACCTCCGCAGTTATTGTTATTACTGTTTTGGTCAAAAACATTTGTTCCTGCAGAGGTATTTTGTTTTGCATACAGCCTTGTATCAACAGTGCCACAAGTTGCAAAAGTATAATTCACGCCATTTACCACAGTAAATGTATAGTATCTGCCTTGGTCGGCTCCAGCTTGCCCAGTTAATGAATTACAACCAAATGCCCAGCCTGTACCATCGGTTCCTGTGCAATATTGCGCATTCACTTGCAACTGAAAAACAGTATTGAGAACCAATACAATGGCAGCAATTCTGGCAACAGAACTTACCTGCGAAAGACATTTTCCAATACACTTGTTTGTAATAGTTGAGAAGAATTTTTTCATGCTATTAAATTGCTATTAAAAAAAATTGGATTCAAAATAAACAACGACAATGCCTGCAAGCATGTCGCGAGAAAAAAATGTACCTATTGGCAAAAAGAAAGAAAGCAATTCACTTCTTATCATAGTCAAAATGAGTGAAATACATTTTTTTAAATGGGCTACGAAGGTATAAATATTTATCTTATTAACACGCTTTACCTTTCGTTTAACAATTAAGAAATTTGTAAAACAAAACAGGCTTGCGAAGAACTCGCAAGCCTTTAGTATAAATTAAATATGCAATTTATCTTACATTAAACTTCTTTACCACCACATTGCTTGGATTGTTTTTGTCAATCACTTTTGCCAAATATAACCCTGAAGAATACTTAGTTACATCAAACATTACATTGTCTTCAAAATCAATTTTCTCAATTGCTCTGCCAGCAATGTCAGAAATGTGAACTTCGTAAGAAGAAAATTTGTTTACAAATAACTGAACAAAATCTGTTGCAGGATTAGGAAACACATTCACTTCAAACGGACTTACTTTCACTGTTTCATCAATCGAGCTAACGTAGTTTTTACCATTCCAAACAGGGAAAGTAATGCTTGTTGCCATATCGGGTGCAAAAGCAACACGTTGAACCGCAACACGAGGAGCCATATCGCTACCAGCAAATTTATAGGTAACGCCATCGCCAGGTTTTCTACGGAAAAACTCTCCGTCATTCATTGGCAAGTTTGCATTTACTTGATAACGAGTATAGTTTGAACTTGAAATCAACACGCGCAATTTATGACCTTTACCAAATGTGTAAGCAATAGGCTGAAACTTAAACACATACTCGTAAACCTCGCCAATATTGATATTGGTATAAGGAATATATCTATCGGTTAAATCTTCCTCGCCATTGAAGTATGTTGGATGGTTTGGATTGATGCTCATGCTATCAACCAAGCCACGCGCCCAATCTCTTGCGCGAGCATTTACACAACCTTCTTGCACGAATAGCATTCTGCCATCGGGGAATTCATCGAACAAACGAACAAACCAATCTGTATCGGTTGGTCCATTCAATACTCCACCCGGATTTGTTTTTGCAAACAAAGTGCAAAGAGGGAATCCTAAAATAGAGAACGTATCAGTTAATGCATCTGTTGCGAAACTGATAACACCCTCACGGTTCATAGAATATGGTGCGTTTTCTGGTGCCGATACATCCATTTGACTTTGTGAGTTTCTTGTTCCATCGGGCGAGCGCACAATCATATTGTTTCCACCAACGGTAAGAATTGGATCGTCTGGATCGCAGATGTAAGTTTTAAAGCCTTCATTAGTGGTAGGCGCAGAGTTGTCAATTTTGCCGTTTTGGTGCAAGAAAAATTTCTTCCATTCAATACCTGTTTTTGGAGGAAACTCCTCTGTACCAAACCAGTAGTTACCTACTCCAGTATTGTCAAAGCCTAAAGCTTTATCGGCTTCATTATCTGGCCCTGCAAAGTACAAGCGAAAAGCAGGTGTTTCATCGCGGAAGTTTGGCACTTGCAAGCCAGTAACTTTATTGCCAGCTAAAGCCGGAAGCACCGGGCCGGTAGGTTTTATTGCCGGAACAGGCAGCGTTAAAACATTCTGCTCGGTTTTGATTTGAATAGTGATACCATCTAAACTGTCGATACCCGCTAAGAAGTTTAACATTTTACCAAAAGGAATAACAATATCAGCTGCAGGCAGTCTCACTTCTCTTACAGTATCATATTTTCCGAAAATGAAAAGTGTATCTAATTTTTGCCATCTGGTTCCTTCGCGGATGATAAACTTAGGTTCGCCCAATTTAATATCAGAATTATAGTTTAGGTTGTATCTGAACCAAGTAATTAAATCGGAAGAGATAATTTTATCTAATGGAATGTTATCTAACTCCACATCGCCCAAATCTACTCTTGTAATCTCCGAAACGTTTTCGGGATAACGAGAATCGCGACCAGTTACGGGGTCAATTCTTCTATCGCCCGACTCGCGGCTACCAACAGTTTGGTGTGCCCACGGCCCAATTACAGACTTCTGCATTTTGGCATAAGGCGAACCCAATTTAGTTAACTCACGAACAGCATAGTTGTGTGTATTGATTTGACCTTCGGTAAAAATATCCCACCATCCGGTTACATGCAATACTGCAGTTTTCAAGTTGCGGTAACGGCTGTAAACCAAGTTTGGCAGCGGCTCTTCCAGCCCATTGCCTAATTTCTTAACCGACTCACCAAATTCATTTACCCAAGCCACACTGGCATCCATATCTGCTCTACCAGTGCTTGCCGGATAAAATCCTGCAAAGTCTAAATCGTTGGTTGGCCATTTTGGATAACGTTTAGACGAAAAGTGGTCAATACAAATATTAGCCGCATCAAATTTATTTTGGCCATATTGTTTCACCACACCATTCACTTCAAATATTTTAGGTAAATCGTAATCAACAGATGAGTGCATATTGTTTTGACGGTCAAAATCTGTTGGAATCAAATCATCGTCTGTTCCGCTAAAAATTTGCCCTTTCAGCCATCCTGTTACAATTCTATCGCGAAACACACCATTGTTGTAACCGGTAGAAGTGTAATGCTCTGTTGTAGCAACAATTGGCATCAAACATTTTAACCAAGGTAATGAATCGCGAATATCGTGCGATAATGCCAATTGCAATTGAGTATTACCCAATGCCGATGCTCCAAACATTCCTATACTTCCATTATTGAATCGTGTATTGGTATGAGGGTAGCCTTTGTAGAGTTGCTTTGCCATATCGGGTAAACCCAAGGCATCTAAATAAGCCGAGTCTATTTTTGCAATAATTTTTACGCTCTCAAATCCATCTTCGTGTTTATTGCTATGCTTAGGGTCGGTGCTTGGCAAATAATCTAAGATGTGCGCCCAATTTGGGTGGTAAGCATTTTTGTTCCAGCTATCTGAATACATAGGAAAATAAACACCCTCGCTTTGATAGCGACCACGCATATCTTGAAAGCAATAGTTGTAACCCAATATTGCTAAGATTGCCCCTACCGGATCGGTATAATCAGGCTCGCCCTTATCGTATGGTGTTCTGGTAAAAATTGTAGGCAATTGGTACGGGTTTGGATTGGGCTGACCATTTACCGTATCGTAAAAAATAATTTGCGCACCTTTTTCGATAAACGTTGGCTTACCTTTTGCCCTGATAGTACCAATCAATGGCACCGAAGTTTCAATATTAAAATCTTGAATCAAAGAATCCCTCAATCGCGGAAGGTAAAAATCCGTATAGAGTTTTACCCCATCGGGCAACAACATAGGTACGGTGTACTTTGTTGTAAACTCTTCAAAGGCATCTAACTGACCGTTATTTGCCCACGGCTGAGTTTGCGAAAACACTGCCACATTCAGAACCAATGCGGCAATTAGCGTAAAGAAATGTTTCATAAATTCCGTTTTGTTACTGTCGTTTTGTTAAGTACTTTTTTTTGGGAACACGATTATAGGGAGAAAGTTTTAAAAGTTGTGAACTTTGCCCGCCATCGGCTTTATATTTTTTTTAAAATCCGATTTTGTACTTTATCAGATTAACAACTTCATTATGGGCAATTTCAAAACAGATAACTCCATCAAAGAACAAGAAAAGGCGGTACTCATTGCCCTTATTTCAAAAGACCAAGACGAAGAAAAGACGAACGAATATTTAGATGAGTTGCAATTTCTTGCCGAAACGGCCGGAGCCATTACCATGAAGCGATTCACACAACGCTTGCCGCACCCCGATGTAGCCACTTATATGGGCAAAGGCAAAATAAGCGAGGTGGTAAACTATGTAAAAGAAAAAGGCATTGATATGGTGATTGTGGATGATGAAATTTCGCCATCGCAGCAACGCAATATTGAAAAAGAAACCAAATGCAAAGTGCTCGATCGCAGCATGTTGATTCTCGATATTTTTGCGCAACGCGCCAGAACCCTGCAAGCTAAAACACAAGTAGAGCTGGCTCAACTGCAATACATGTTGCCGCGCTTAAAAGGCTTGTGGACACACTTAGACAGGGTGAAAGGCGGTATAGGCATGAAAGGTGCCGGTGAAAAAGAAATAGAAACTGACCGCAGAATTGCCAAACAGCGCATCGCACTTTTAAAAGCGCAGCTAAAAGAAATAGACAAGCAGAATGAAACGCGCAGAAAACACCGAAGCGAAATGATTCGCGTGGCATTGGTGGGCTATACAAATGTGGGCAAAAGCACGCTACTGAACTTACTGGCAAAAGAAAATGTATTTGCCGAAAACAAACTATTTGCAACCTTAGATACCACCGTGCGCAAAGTAGTGTTTAACACCGTACCTTTTTTACTGAGCGACACTGTAGGTTTTATTCGCAAGCTGCCACACCATTTGGTTGAAAGTTTTAAAAGCACACTGGATGAAACTTTGGAAGCCGACATATTGATGCACGTAGTAGATATTTCGCACCCCGCCTTTGAAGATCAAATAAATGTGGTGAATTCAATTTTAGAAGAGCTGAAAGCAAACGACAAACCTGTGATTTTTGTTTTCAATAAAATGGATCTGTATGAAGCAAAATATTTGGATGAATTTTTGCCCGATGATGTGCGCAAAAGTTTGCTGGAAGAATTAAAACAAAGTTGGATGGCGCGCACCAAAGACAATGCCATTTTTGTAAGTGCCACACAAAATAGAAACACATCGGAACTACGCGAATTGATTTTCAAAAAAGTAAAAGAACTTTATCTGATTCGCTATCCATATAAAGCCGGATACTGGCAAGATTATTTGGAAACAGAACCAACTTCTTAAATCATTTATTGTTTTCAAACAAAAAGAAATTGGATACTCTGCAGCATATATTTAACCTTGTGCGATGTTTGAATTAGGAACAATTTTTCCTTTACTTACCATATCCTATCATCTCACCCCCTACGACTTGGTATTGCTGCCAATTTATTTTGGTGCGATTTACTATTTCGGCAATAAATATCGCCAGCGCCTACGCCCCGACCCACTGCTTTATAAGTATTACGGTCAAGCCTTAACAATAAAACTAAGCAGTTCATTTATGTTTTGCCTCGTGTATATGTATTATTACGATGGTGGCGACACATCGGGCTATTACCATTGGTGCAATCAGTGGTTTAAATACTTTTTTAATGAGCCTGCAATTGCCATTTCATACATTCTTTTTGATGATGAAACATCATTCTATAGGTTCGTTTCTTCGTCAGACTTTATGAACTATCTCTACTTGATGAAATATGGTTCTAACGAGGACTTTTTTATTCGCATTGCATCCATTGTAAACTTCATCGGGTTAAACTCTTTTGTGTGTACCTCGCTGCTTTTTGGCTACCTTTCTTTTATGGGCACATGG
>CAZYXR010000095.1:0-10599 GCA_964650845.1 uncultured Chitinophagaceae bacterium | reverse complement strand
TGCCAATACCTACGCAACCGTCTTCTGTTATGCGCATGCGTTCAGCATTGTTGGTTCGAAACAGCATGGGCAAATTTCCCTGCTGGTAGAGTATGGCATTGCCTGTGGCATCAATGCCTGTGATAAAACCATCAGTACTGGCAGCGCCTGTTGTGCTATGCGTAAATTGTGAAACTACCGTTGAAGCAGTACCGCGCCACAATTGCAATTGGTAGTTAGGCGTTCCCGTACCGATGCCCAAACGGGGATTAGCCGCACTCGGAAAAATATTACCCCCTTCTAATATACCTGTAACTCCGTTGAAGGGTGCAAGGAATAAAGTGGAGATAAAGGTATTAGTAGTTTGTATCATATTACCTCCTACGGTAGGTACTTGAGCACCTAAGATTAGAGAACTATCCCCTACGCGAATTACTCTTGCACGAATACTGTCGACTTGCATAAAGCCATTAGAGATTTTTATACTATCAAAAAGCGCAGTGCCTTTAAATTGTATAGTATCATTAGTCCCAATCGAAACTCTCATAACACTGTCGGTCATAATTCTTAGTGGTTGGTTGTTGATAGTTCCAAGAAAATATGAACTCTCGGCATTGTTGCCCTCTGTGCTCCATTCACTTTGTGAAGAAGCATTGAAACAAGAAAAAATGATTGCTATTAGCGCAATTACTTTGATTGATTTGTTTAAATTTTTCATTGCGTTTAAATTTTGACGTTTAAAAAATTATTGAACTAAAATTTTGACTACTGAAATTGTGTTTTGTGTTTTTGTTTTTAAAAAATAAGTACCTGTAACAAAGTTGGAAACATCAAGATTAAAGTTCTTCCCTTCTTGTATTGTTTCATACAAACACCTGCCTTGTAAATCATAAATCATTATTTCGGAAAATGGAACATCTGAGGTTATATGTAAAAAGTCTTTTGTAGGATTGGGATATACCTTAAAATCTTCACTTGACTTTTTCTCATCAATACTATTGGTGCCACACAAGTAGATATAGTTATTGCAAAAAGCAGAATCTGTTGATACACACACATCATCAATAAAGTAATAAGGATTTGCATTTACATTAGATACTTGTGTTAAACTATCATCATAGAAATTACCTACTTCAAGATACTTGTATGCTGAATCAGCAATGAAAGACCCGAAAATTGTTGTCCAATTTGCAGTATCAAGAATTAATGCAGAGGATTTGACATGTGCAAAATTTCTGTTGGCATCCCAAAAACCTTGAACTTGCTGATATGTTTTGAAAAGAACACCTACGTTGTTTGAGGCTCCTGCTTCCGCCATTGCAAGGGATACTTTGAAGGAAACAAAATACCTCTTACCAATTACTAATGGTTCACTTAATTGTGTTCCAAAATATTCTCTCCCATTCTGAGTATTTGGAGAATATGTAAAAAGTCCTACATATCCCGAACAATCCTTTGAGGGGGGGTATTGATAACCAAAGTCACTTTCCGGGATACCACAGTAACCTAATATAAAGGTGTTTACAGCACATACATTAAAATAATCGGGAGTATTTCTGATTGTAATCCACTCCTTTGTACTATCAAGTTGTGACATACCATTTGGGCAAGCATAATATTCCTCAAAACTCGGATTAGGCACTATGTTTTGCGCTATGCTTAAATAATGCAAGAAAACTAAGTAAAAAACAAAGGCAATTCTTACTTTCATAAACAAGGTTTTAAATACAATCCAATGCGTTTGTGATACAAAGGTTAGTCTATTTTTATTAGTCCAAATTATTATGTGTTATTACTTCATGAAGTTTTTGAAAGCTAAAGGTTAAGTTGTCCCTGCCAGTACTAATGAACTATCCCCTACATGAATTACTCTTGCACGAATACTATCTACAAGTATTGACCCATTTGGCACACCTAGATTGGTATTGATTGTTACATTGCTATCAGAGGCTATTTTCATCACTGTTGAATCTCCTACCTGAAACAATAAATCATTGAAGCCTTCTCCGTATGGTGTATTTTTTATTGTATCCGCTGTAATGGTTTGAGCATTTACAGTAAGAGATACGGTATTTGATAATAGCATTGCTACTATCATTGTGAAAAAGAAGAAATTTGATTTCATAAAACTATTTTTTTAATAAATAATTAATTGCTTTTTGTGAAAAGTTTGATTGAGATGTTTAATTTCTAATAAATAAGCTCCCTCAGGCAAATCAGAAACATCAATATATGAGTCTGATTTTATCTCATTTCTTATTTTCTTGCCTAAAAGTGTAATGAGAGAATACTCAATTTCTTGATACTTATCTGTAGAAACAAAAATCTTATCAGATGCGGGGTTTGGAAATACATTCATCCTATTTTCAGTTGCTTGGTATTTTTCTCCCAAAAGCAAATCACATTCCTTTGTATCAGACGATACGCAAACGTCATCCACAAAATACAAGGCACTACAAGCACTTGAATCCACACTATTGTTAGTGTGGGTATAATCAATCACAGAGTCTGCAAAAAAACTACCCACAGCAATATATTTATAAGCTGAATCGGCAGTAAAAGAGCCGGATATAACAATCCAGTTCTCTGTATCACTGATTATGTTACTTGAAAAAACATGCGCATAATTATTTATCGGAACAGGATTTGAGAAAGTATAGGGGAACATTGTAAATAATACACCAATGTTATTAATTGCGCAATCGGAAAAATCCCATAATGATACTTTTAAACTAACGTGATACTTTACGCCTACAACTAAAGGAGAACTTAGATTTCTTCCAATAATCTCCTTGTAATTGTTTGAACCCAACGCTCCTCGGTTTATTGAGATAAGAGCACAATAAGCATCTCCGTCAGCAGGCGTTTGATAATCTGTTGCCCCTATGTCACATTTATGATGATAATCTGGTGTTTCTCGGTAAGCACTCCAACCTAAAGATTGACTTACTTGCTCTATTCCTCCAAATAGAGGACAGGAAACAGTATCTTCAAAACTCGGATTGGGCACAAGATTTTGAGCTTTAGATTGAAGCGCAAATGTGCAACTGATGATAAAGGCAAGTAACAAGCATAGCATAATAAATTTGTTTTGAGTTTAAGATATTGATGAAACTATGGCATGTACCCATATCTAAAGGTACATACATTCGGTTCCTCTGCACATAAAATACCTTTTAAGCTTAGAGCCAAGCCCGAACGTTTCCAAGAACTTGTTTGATGGGTGGAGTGAATATTAGCGGTATGCCGCTGGCGGGTGGGAGGTTTGCAGGTCAATAAGTTTTTCAACTATAAACTCCTGAGGGAGCAAGCGGATATCTTGCATATTGCTGCCAATAGTTAAATACGCTGCCAATAGAACAGCAGAAAGGCGATTAAGATATTTCTGGAAATCTAAGAGCGGCACAAGGTTTTGTGCCAGACAATAACTGAAAAAGAAAAAGCAGAATGGTAGTAAAAGGTGTTTCATGCACCGGGTGTTTTACATGTGGTGAATGTATAATATTAAATTACTAAACAGCAAATTTTAAGGCAGATATGTTAGATGCTGCTGTTGTTGTCTTCGGGCTTCAAGCAGGGCAACGCCTGCTACGCGAGACGCTTGCTGTGAAGGGATTTTGGGGAATGAACAACCAATGTGTACGGTTTTTATTTTGGAATGGCTGCACTAGCCACGGAAGATACGCGAAGGATAGAAGTGTATATCCTTTTTGGGGTGGAGAATACAGGAAAGGATGTGGTAGAATAAATACAAGACACCCCTGCCCCCGCCAGCAGGGGAGAAACAGCCGCGCCCCAAAAAGATAGGAACGGATAGCCTTCCCCCGAGGAACGAGGGGCGCGCCATGATTGTTCCTTAATTTTTTCCTATTGTTCTGTTTACCTTTCACCTTTTAATGTTACTGTTTTAACGCCATCGTTATCCTCTATTTACATTTCTTTGCTAAATCAATTGATGTTGAATAGGACGGTTTTTACCTTATTGGTTTTTTGGTTGATTGCGCTTTCTGGTCGCAGCCAGTCGCTCAGCAACCTTCGCCATAAAACAATTGCCGTTAGTGCCGACTCATTGAAACTCGACTCACTGAGTTTAGTGCCAGGGCAAGTGTTTTTGTATCAAAATGGTATTCCGCTTGATACTTCCGCTTACTCGCTTTACCCTTTTCAATCATTGTTAGTGTGGAAGCAAAAACCGTTTGGCGACATCAATGTGCGTTATCGTGTTTATCCTTTTGCATTTGGGCAAAAAAAGTTCAGAAAAAACCATGCAGCTTATCGCGAATCGCAAACCAGTTTTGTGATGCGCCCATACCAATACAAGGAGGTAGAAACAACTGAGGATTTTTTCGACTTTGGCACTTTAGATTACAATGGAACTTTTTCGCGAGGCTTGCAATTTGGCAATAATCAAGATGTGGTTTTGAATTCGCAGTTTAACCTTCAAATGAGTGGTGAAGTGGCGAAAGACTTGGAAATTACAGCAGCACTTACCGATAACAATGTTCCGTTTCAACCCGATGGCAATACACAGCAGATTCAGGAGTTCGATAAGATATTCATTCAGTTGCAGTATAAGAAGAAGCACCGCCTCACGGCAGGTGATTTTGATTTGTTCAACACACCGCAGTCGCATTTTTTAAAGTTCTCTAAGAAACCGCAAGGTGGCTGGTATCAGGGCGATATTGATTTTAAAACGTGGGGTAAAACCAGAGTTAATGCAGCCGGAGGCATTATGCGCGGCAAGTTTGCACGCAACACACTGGTGGTAAGCGAGGGCAACCAAGGTCCTTACAAATTGTTTGGCGCAAACGGAGAGAGCTTTGTTGTGATTTTGGCAAATACCGAAGAGGTGTTTATCAACAACGTAAAGATGAAACGCGGTGCCGACCATGATTATGTAATTGATTACAACACGGCAGAAATTAGTTTTACGCCAAAGCGCATTATAACAAAGGATTTGCGGGTAGTAGTAGAATTTGAATATACCAACAATAACTTCTTGCGCTCGGTAGTGTTTGCCAATGCCGAATGGGAAACAAAGTATGTAAATGCTCGCTTGAATATTTACAGCGAGCAAGACAGCAAAAACCAAACCATCAGCCAAGGTTATGACGATAACAAAAGATATTTTTTATCTACCATTGGTGATAGTGTGCAGAATGCTTTTTACCCCACTATGGATAGTGTGTTGTATGATGCCAATCGCATACTTTATGCATTGAAAGATACACTTGGCCACGATTCGGTTTTGGTTTACTCCAGCGATCCGGCACTTGCTTATTATACTGCGGCATTTACATTGGTGGGCGATGGCAAGGGCGATTACGCACCATTAACATCGCTTGCCAACGGAAGGGTTTTTGCATGGGTAAAACCCGATACTATTGGAGGCGCAATTTTTAAACGCGGCAGTTATACTCCCGCTGTTTTGTTGCCCGCTCCGCAAATCAGCCAAATGTACACCTTGGCAGCAGATTTTAAAATTGCCGAAAAACATGTAATCACCACCGAGGGAGCCGTAAGTAACAATGATGTAAACACGCTTTCGCCCAATGATAATGCCGATAACTTGGGTGGTGCGGCAAAAGTAAATTACAAAGGCAGCATTGATGTAAAGCGCGACACAGTGGGTAAGTCGCAATCGTTAAACATCGAAGCCGGGTATGAATTTGTGCAGGCGCGATTTAGAACGGTTGAGCGTTTCCGCGCAATGGAATTTAACCGCGAATGGAATACTGCGGCTTTTGCTGCACCGGGCAACGAGCATCTTGCAAACCTTAGCGCCACCTACAACATCGGCAGCGAGGCAAGTGTAAACTATCGTTTCAGAAGTTATTTGCAGCAGAATAGTTTCACGGGTTTTGAAAATGGAGTTGGCGCAAGCATGAACAAAAATGATGTTCGGTTAAACTCATTTACAACCATTATGAATGGAACTGGCGGAGGTGTTAAGTCGCTTTTTATTCGCCCCCAACTCGATATAAACTATGGCATAAAAAAGGCAAAAGGATTTCGCATTGGTGCCGAAATAAATCACGAAATAAATGAGCAGCGCAATACGCAAAATGATTCATTGAATGCGGCTTCATACCTATGGCAGAATTACAAAGTATATTTGGTTAGCCCCGATAGTATGCGCAATAAATTTGGGGTGGAAGGTGTGTTGCGCATAGAGCAAAAGGCTGCGGGGAAACAATTTGAGAATCCTTTTTTTTACGGGCAAACGGTGAATGTTTTCGGAAAAATAAATACACTAAAGAATCAAACACTCAACTATACTTTGAGTTATCGCTATGCCCACAACAAAGATTCTGCTGCTTCGCTTAATTATTCCAAGCATTATTATTTGGGTAGAATTGATTACACCTTTAATGTGTGGAAAGGCTTGCTGCGCTCCACAACTTTGTATGAAATAGGCAGCGGGCGCGAACAAAAAGTTCAACTCACCTACCAAACTTCGCCTACCAACACGGGCGATTATGTGTGGAAAGATGCCAATGGCGATGGTGTAAAACAATTGGATGAATTTGTTGTATCGCCCTATCGTGAAGATTCATCGTATGTAAAAGTATTTGCTGTTACACCCGAGTCTGTGCCGGTGAGTGTTACAAATTTCACACAAACTTTAAACATCAACCCCGCTGTGTTGCTTGGCGGAAAAACCGGAAGGTGGGCAAAGTTTGGTAGCCGCTTTTCGCTGTTTGCAAGTGTTGAAATTCAAAAGAAAACCTTTGCGGAAGGCAATAAAAATGTAGGCAATATTTTTAATCCTTTTCCTACATCCGCGGGGCAAAATTTATTGGTTAGTTTGGTTAATAGTAATCGCGCTTCGCTGTACTTCAATCGCTTGAATCCTAAGTATGGCGGGCAGTTCGATTTTTCGTACATACAAAACAAAGTATTGCTTACAAGCGGTTACGAAGAGCGGTTTTCGCAATCGCAGGGTGTAACATTGCGCTACAATGTTATTACGCCACTTACTTTGCAAACTGCTTATACCAATGGTGTGCGCGCCAATACTTCCGATTTTTATATTCTTCAGCGTTATCGGTTTTTTTTCAACCAAACCAATACCGAGTTTTCGTATCAACACAAAACAGATTTTCGCATATCGCTCAGTTATCTTTTTGCTCAAAAAATAAATCCAACCGATTCGGTGGGCAGCCAATCGGCAAATGTTCATCAGGCGGGAGTTTCGGGTAGATACAACCGATCGGATAAACTTTCGTTTGAAGCAAAGTTCACTTACTCGTCAATATTATATCGCGATAAAAATTTCCGCAATCAGCAGTTAGAATATGCTATGTTAGAAGGTTTACAAAACGGCAGCAATTTGGTATGGAATGCAGTAGTTGAATACAGAGTAACACAAGCCGTGCTGCTCACCTTTGTTTATGACGGTAGAAAAACCGGAACGGTTAAGCCGGTTCATTCGGGCCGAGCCGAGTTGCGGGCAATTTTTTGATTCGCATATAATATCTGTGAAAATCTGAAAAATCATCTTTGAATAGATGTTTTATTAGGTGCAAATTGATTTTGTTCGCCAATCAATTTTATAAGTATGAAAACTTGGGGCGTAATTGCAATTGTAGTGCTGCTGTTGGGCGGCATAGTTTTTTATAATAAAGTGGTAAAGTCTGCACCCGGCAGCGGCATGGCGGCAGGTGCAGGCAAAGGGATGGCAGGGCAGGCAATGCCCGTAACTGCCATTGTTGTTCAGCCACAAAACATCAATAGTGTAATACAGGCAAGCGGTACTGTGCTGGCAAATGACGAAGTAGAGCTGAAACCCGAAGTAAGTGGCAGAATTACTGTGCTAAACATTCGCGAAGGTGAGTTGGTTACAAAAGGAACTTTGTTGCTAAAGCTGAATGACGCAGAATTGCAGGCGCAATTGCGCAAGTTGAAATTGCAAAGAGAAACTGCTGCGCGCACCGAAGATAGATTGGAAAAATTGTTGGCGATAAACGGTGTAGGGCAACAGGATTATGATGTTGCGCTAACACAACTCAATAACATTGACTCTGATATTCAACTGCTGGAAGCTCAAATTGAAAAAACGGAAATTCGCGCGCCATTTAATGGCAAGATAGGCTTGCGCAATGTAAGTGCGGGCGCTTATGTGCAACAAGGTACTATCGTTACCACTATGGTTTCAACCGATAAATTGAAGGTTGATTTTTTTATTCCAGAAAGGTATAGCTCGGTGATAAAAGTCGGTACAACTTTAAGTTTAGATGTAGAAGGCTTTAAAGAAAATTTTGTAGCCAAAGTGGTAGCTACCGAACCTAAAATTGAATTGAGTTCACGCAGTGTAAAAGTGCGTGCGGCAATTACCGATGCGCAGTCGAAACTTTATCCGGGTGCTTTTGCAAAAGTGAATTTGAATGTAAAAAGCGAAGCGGCTTTGATGGTTCCAACCAACATTGTTATTCCGGAGGCGCGAGGAAAAAAACTGATGCGTTTCAACAACGGCAAAGCAGAAGCTGTGATGGTAGAGACCGGAGTGCGCACGCAAGATGATGTGCAAGTGCTTTCGGGCATTAACGCTGGCGATACGGTTATTAGCAGCAGCATTATGTTTTTGAAACCCGATGCCGAGGTGAAGCTGATGAGTATAGAGAATAGTAAATAAATTGGCGAGTAATTTTGCCAGTGCAATAAGTTTTTTTGATGAGCTATAAAACTCTTTCTGTGCCGTTGTTAAAGTCGGGTTTGCTTTCGCCATTGATGAAAGATTACCTGAGTAACGATGCTGCCCTACAAACCCTTAGCGAGTTTGCTCCTGAAGTAGCTTCGGTGCCGGAGGCTGTAAAGCAAAAGCGTCATCAACAGGTAAATAGAAAACTGTTGGTAGAGGTTTTGCAAAAGCAGAACAAAGGTTTTGATGTGAGCGATGCTTGCAAGCAAAATATAGAATTGTTGTTTGATGAAAACACTTTCACTGTTACAGTAGCGCATCAACCAAGTTTGTTGTTGCATCCGGCATATTACGCCAATAAAATAGCAAGTGTCATTGCATTGGCGCAAGCATTAAATCGTGCTGAACTGGCATGTAGTTTTGTGCCTGTGTTTTGGTTGGGCAGCGAAGATCACGACTTTGATGAGTTGGGCAAAGCAAAAATTTTTGATAAAGAAATTGTTTGGCAAACCGAAAGCAAAGGGGCGCTTGGGCGGTATCCGCTGGCGGGCGTGGCAGCCGTAAACGAGCAATTGAAAGCAATTATTGGCGAAACTGATTTTGTGCAATTGCTTGATGCCGGCTTAAACAACTGTAAAACATTTGGCGAGTACACGCGCTACTTGTTGAATGCCTTGTTTGGCAAATACGGTTTGGTGATTATAGACCAAGATGATGCGCAATTAAAGCAATCGTTTGCACAGGTAATAGAAGCAGAAGTTTTTAAATCAACAGCGCAGCAAGTATTAAAAAGTAATGTTGAATTTTTGCAAGCCAATTATAAACTTCAGGCAAGCCCGCGCGAGGTAAATTTCTTTTATCTGAGCGATAGTTTCAGAGAGCGAATAGTGCGCAACGATGCAGCGAATGGCTTTTCGGTTTTAAATCAAAGCATTGTTTTTGCTGATGATGAAATGAGCACTGAGATTCAATCTCACCCCGAAAGATTTAGCCCGAATGTTATTTATAGGCCTTTGTTTCAGGAATTTGTTTTGCCTAATATTGCTTTTGTTGGTGGTGGAGCCGAATGCAGCTATTGGTTGCAGTTAAAGCCTTTGTTTCAGCATTTTAATGTGATGTTCCCATTGGTGTTGCACCGTCCGCCAATGGCTGTAATTTCTAATGCGGCACAAAAGAAAATTGAAAAGTTGAATGTGGAAGTGCAAGACCTTTTTCAGCCAATAGATAGTTTTGTAAACGCTTATGTAGAGCGGCAATCGAGTGTGGATTTATCTTTGGATGCAACCAAAAGTGAGATGGAAAAATTGTTTGAAAATGTAGCCGCCACAGCCACTGAAATTGACACTACACTATTGCAAAGCGTGCAAGCCGAAAAGCAAAAGTTGCTTAACTCAATAGAGCAGTTAGAAGGTAAATTTTTAAAGGCGCAAAAACGCAAAAACGAAACACTTGTAACACAGTTGCGTTCCGTTCATGAAGCTGTTTTTCCCAACGGAACTTTTCAAGAACGCAGCGAAAGTTTTTTGCCGCATCTTTCAAATAGCGAGTATTTAGATGCATTGGTTGAAAACGGAAATCCATTTGAAAAGAGGATTGTTTTGTTTGCGTTTTGAGGTGTGCATTGCTCACTTCGGGTACTGTTTTTTAGGATTTTGCAGTGCATCTTTTTACAAAACTCTGACAATTATCTTTTGCACGGCACAATGAATATATCTCTATTCGCGCCATGAAATATTTGATAATACTCACAGCTTTTTTTACGCACTCACTCTTTGCTCAAGTTTCAGAATCAAAGCATCTTAAAAACATTCGCCAGCTTTCTTTTGGTGGCGATAATGCCGAGGCATATTTCAGTTTTGATGGCAAGTTTCTTTCGTGTCAAGTAACAAATGCAAAGTGGGGCGTGCCTTGCGATCAGATTTATGATTTTATTATTGCGAAAGCGGCAAATGATTCTACTTATCGTCCGCAACTTATTA
>CAZYXR010000094.1:0-10716 GCA_964650845.1 uncultured Chitinophagaceae bacterium | reverse complement strand
CGCCTTCCATGAGCGAAAACGCATTCCATCCGAAGCATCTATTGGCTGATTGTATTTATAACTTCTAATATCGTACATCATATATTGAATACGATTTTTTAAACTCGGAATTGTATTAAATGCAATTGCAGTTACGCCTGCAAGCAGCAGCGCCAATAGGAACGCACGCAACCACTTTCGCTCGCGAACTATCCATATCACCAGCATAGTAAAAATTGATGCATACAAAGCAAACAAGCCGCTTCGCACACTCAGTACATGCAACAACACAAAAAGAAAAATGCTTGCCACATAGAGTAAAAAATTTTTTGCAAAATAAACAGCAACACAAAATGCAAACACCAACATCAACGAATACCTAATGTGGCTGAATGGCATTGGAATTACACCCCCACTCATTATTGATTGATTGATTGATTGATAGTTCAGCAAGTAATTTACCAATACACACACACCGCTAATGCACATCACCAAAACATAGATGAGCGCAATGGCTTTGAACTGCTTAAAACGCAATACCGGCAATGCCGCAAAAGCAAGAGGTAAAAGCAAAAAAGGTATATGGATACGTGTAAAATTCAACCAAAAATTTCGATCATCACTCCACAAGCCCGAAATAAAAACACCCCAAAATAAAAGGGTAAGCAACAGCAACTCCTTTCGTTCAAAAAATACTCGTGGCGAAAAATTGCGAACATTTAATAACGCTGCAACTGCAACACCTATCATGCCAATGCTTGCCAATGCTCGCGAGCACACAAAACCTACAAAAAGCAAAGTGCAAGACAACAACAGCACTTTAAGCGAAAGTGTGTGGAAAGCTTGCCAATAAGTTTTATGCAGTCTGCTCAATATCATTTTACATTAGCAATTCAAACGTTGCAAAAGTGAATGTTTCTTCCATCAATAATTTTAAAAGTCTTGCACGCAATATTTCGATTGTAGAAAATGCAACACAGGATTTTGAAAAATTGCTTAGTGCCTTGCAACCAAAAAATACTCCTGTAATTGGTTTTACCGGCCCACCGGGTGCAGGCAAAAGCACTCTGCTAAACGCTGTAATTGGCAAATTATTGAATGAAGACAAAAAAATTGGGTTGCTTCTTGTCGACCCATCATCGCCATTTAATTTTGGTGCCTTGCTTGGCGACAGATTGCGCATGAGTGCGCACTTCAACAATCCGAATTTGTTTATTCGTTCGCTGGCTACGCGCGGTTCGCTTGGCGGACTAAGCGATACAATCATTGAAGTATTGGAAGTGATGAAAAGTTATCCTTTCGATTTTATTTTTATTGAAACAGTTGGCGTTGGGCAAAGCGAAGTAGAAATTGCCGGGCTTGCCGATACTACTGTGGTAGTGCTTGTGCCCGAGGCTGGCGATAGCATTCAGGCAATGAAAGCAGGCTTAATGGAAATTGCCGATGTGTTTGCCATCAATAAATCTGACAGAAGTGATGCAGATGCTATTGTTAGCGCATTGCAGCATCAATTGCATATTGCAGGGCGCGAAGAAATTCCCGTTATCAAAACCATTGCCGTAGAAGCAAAAGGTGTAAATGAATTGATTGAAACCTTTAACAAACTACTTACTGACAAAAACAAAGTTCGCAGATTGTTCTTGTTAGGCGAAAAGGTTTTGCGCATTATTCAAAAAAGAAGAATGAGCAATTTTGATGTGGCAGCCATGCGCAAAAAACTTTCCATTGAAGTTGAAAATACCAACTTCAATTTATACAGATTTGTGAGCCAACTCAATAGCTAATTCTTGTTACAGTAAACTTGGTACAACAAGCGATAAAAAAAGCAGTTGCACCACCACTACTAAGCAAAGTAAAATTTTGCGGAAGCAATCGCAAAATTTAGCCTATTTTTGCGGAAGCAATCGCAAAATTTATGATTTCAAGACTTTTACTCAATCAAATCGAAAAACGGCTTACTGATAAAAAAGCAATTATTCTGATTGGACCGAGGCAAGCGGGTAAAACAACCTTATTGGAAACACTTACCGAAAACAAGAAAAATGTTTTGTGGTGGAATGGTGATGATGCTGACATAAGAACACGTTTGCAAAAACCCACTACGCGTATGCTTAAAACAATGATTGGGGCAAACAAATATCTAATAATTGATGAAGCTCAACGCATCGAAAACATTGGCTTGACAATAAAATTGATTACCGATAACATTAAAACAGTAAAGGTAATTGCCACAGGTTCGTCCGCTTTTGAATTGGCTAACAAAATCAACGAGCCACTTACAGGCCGAAAATGGGAATACATTTTGTACCCAATTTCGTTTCAAGAGATGGCAGAAACCTCAAGTCTGCTGGATGAAGAACGCCTATTGGAACACAGATTGATTTACGGTTATTATCCCGATGTAATAAACAATCCAGGCGATGAAACAGGAATATTGAAACAACTTTCAAATAGCTATTTATACAAAGACATACTTACTTGGGAGCGCATTCAAAAACCCGACCGGTTAGAAAAATTAGTACAAGCACTGGCATTTCAAATCGGCAATTTGGTTTCCTATCACGAGCTTGGGCAAATGAGTGGATTGGATAATGAAACCGTAGAACACTACATCAATCTATTGGAAAAATCTTTTGTAATTTTTCGTTTAAACTCTTTCAGCCGCAATCTACGAAACGAGTTAAAAAAAAGCAGAAAGATTTATTTTTACGATAACGGGCTAAGAAACTCAGTTATCAATCAATTCAACCCTATAAATTTACGCAATGACAAAGGCGCATTGTGGGAAAATTTTTTGGTAAGCGAACGCATGAAATTTTGTGCTTACAACAATATTCATGTCAATTGCTTTTTCTGGCGTAGCCATTCGCAATCAGAAATTGACTACGTAGAAGATCAAAATGGAAAGTTAGCTGCTTATGAGTTTAAGTGGAGTACAAAATCTAAATCAAAGTTCCCTGACCTATTTCTAAAAACGTACCACCCAGAGTCAAGTATAGTTATTACTACCAACAACTACCTTGAGTTTGTTGCAGGGGTAAAAAGCTGAAGTTGCAGTCGAAAAATTGACATCCAAAAGCAAGGCGCATTTTCCACCTAAACAGACAACCACACTTGCTTGTTGAAATTATAAACACGGTTCGATATACTGATATCTACCTTTGTAGCGTTATTGTAAATACATGAAGCGCGCTGTCCTAACTTTTTGCATTGTTATGTTTGTCCAATCGGTGTTTGCTCAATCCACTTTGAAGTATTCCGATGCGTGGAAAGAGTATCAGCGCGGCATGGAAATGTGGGATAACCACAACTACCTTGCAGCGCGGCAAACATTCGAAAATGCTAAGCTCCAACCCTTCAGCAATCAGTCGCAACCCGATGTGCTATTACAAAATCTCGATTTTTACATTGCAGCTTGCGCAGTAGGAAACAACGATAAAGATGCCGAGCAACTGTTGCAAAACTACATGCTCCTCCATCACGAAACCGATAAGCGCAGGCAGATATATTTCTTGTTAGGCAAATACTATTTCGGCAATAAAAAATATACCGATGCCATTACATATCTCGAAAAAGCAAAGCCCGAAGATTTATTGACTTCGCAGCAAAGCGAATATAAATTCATGCTTGGCTACAGCTACTTTACTCGTAAAAAATTTGAAGAAGCAAAGCCATTTTTTAAGCAACTAAAAGGGGTAAACGACAAGTACTTTTACCCTTCAAACTATTACTACGCCTTCATTTGCTTTTACACCAAAGATTTTGACGAGTCGCTGAAAAGCTTCTTGGCAATTCAAGATTCCAAAATGTATGCAGCCGTAATTCCATACTACATAGCGCAAATTTACTACGCAAAACAAGAGTATAAAAAAACAATAGACTACATACCAACTAAGGTAAACGATGCGGGTGTGATGTATAAACCTGAGTTGAATTTTTTATTTGGTCAAGCCTACTTTCAAACTTCGCAATACGAGCGCGCACTGCCTTTGCTGGATGGATTTTTATCGAAGCAGGCAAAAGCTAACAAATACGAAATCTACCAATTAGCATATTGCCAGTACAAAACCGGAGACTACCAACGCGCCATAAAAAATTTAGTGCAACTAAATTTGCTGAATGATTCCTTGGGACAAAATGCCACATACACTTTGGCAGATTGCTATTTAAAAACAAACCAAAAAGACAAAGCGCGTTCGGCATTTCAAAGCGCATCCAATATGTCTTTCGATAGAAGCATTCAGCAGTTGGCAGTGTTTCATTATGGCAAACTTTCTGTTGATGCGGGCAACTACAGCGAAGCAGTAGATGTGCTAAAAAATTACATTGAAAAGAATGCGGGAAGCAGCTACTACGATGAAGCTAATGAGCTGCTGGCAACTTCTTTGTTTCAAACAAAAAACTATGATGCCGCCTATCAATTGATAGAAGACAACCCAAATTTGCGTAGTCCGCGCATGAACGAAACCTATCAAAAACTCACCTTTTTTAGAGCCATTCAGGTATTGAGCGATGGCAACCCAAGCGAAGCCGAAAAGTTGTGCGATAAAAGTTTAAAGTATCCCATTGATAAACTAGTAATGGCAAAAGCATTGTACCTTAAAGGCGAAGCGCAATACCAACAAAATAATTTTGCAGGTGCGGCTTCCAACTTTGCAAAAAGCGAAGAAATACCGGGTGCATTCGACAAGAAAGATGATTTCTTTTCACCATTTCAAGTTCAATACAATATTGGCTACTCATTTTTTAAACGCAAAGAATATAAGTATGCAGCCGCTGCATTTGAACGAGCCATAAAAGACTTTGGCAACACCGCCACCGAGCAAACAAAAAGCAAACTCTTGCCCGATACTTATCTGCGCTTTGCCGATTGCAGTTTTGTAACTCAACAATATGACGATGCCTTAGACGCATACTCAAAAATTATTGGCAGTAACTGGAGCAGTGCCGAATATGCCACCTACCAAAAAGCAATTCTTTTAGGTTTAAAAAACCGCAATGTCGAAAAGGTAAATTTGTTAGAGCAATTGATAGCCAAATACCCAACCAGTCGTTATCGCGAACAAGCCTACTTTGAAATTGGCGAAACTCATTTAGAAGAAGGAAAATATGATGCAGCACTCACTGCTTACAACAATTTGCTATCCAAATTTCCGGCAAGTGTTTTTGTGCCAAAATCATACTTAAAAATTGCATTGGTAACCTACAACAAAGACAAAAAAGCAGATGCTTTTGCGGCATATAAAAAAGTGGTGCAGCAGTTCCCTAAAACCATTGAAGCAAAAGAGGCTTTAACGGCTATGAAAGAAATTTCGGTAGAAATAGGCCGCACCGATGAGTATGTTGAACTGGCTTCGGGCTTTGGTAGCATCACCCAATCCGAGCAGGACTCACTTACCTATCAAGCAGCCGAAACAGCATATAACAACAACGATTGTGCCCGGGCAATACAGCTTTTTTCAAACTATGTAAAAAAGTTTGAAACAGGATATTTTATCAACGAAGCTCGTTTTGGCAGAGCAGAATGCTACAGCCGCGACAAAAGTTTTGTAGAAGCTTTTGAAGATTACAAAGCCGTAATTGAAAACCGCGCTGCCAAATTCTTCGAGCGCTCACTACTGAAAGCATCGGGTATTGCCTATTTTGAAATTAAAAACTATAACGAAGCATTCGATTTGTACGAAAAGTTGCTGAATGCCGCATCGAACCCGCCAAACACTTACAGTGCGCAATTAGGTTTATTAAAAACCGCGAACAAATTAGAAAAACACGACAAAGTGATTGAGTATGCCAACTTGATTTTGCAAAACAATCAGTTGAAAGAAAATGATTTGATAGAAATAAACTACATGAAAGCAAAAGCCCTTTACCTCACGTTTAAAAACGATGAAGCGCTGCCTATTCTAAACAAAGTTGCAGCAGCGGCAGTAAGCGAAAAAGCGGCCGAATGCAAATATTACGCTTGCAAAATTCTGTTTGAAAAAGAACAATACAAAGCATCGTTAGATAGTTGCTTGAAACTAAAAAACCGCTTTGCAAACTACGAACTGTGGGTTGTAAAAACATTTATTTTAATGGCCGATAACTATGCTGCCTTAGACAATCAGTTTCAAGCCAAAGCAACGCTAGAAAGTATTGTAGCCAACTACACTGGCGATGAAAAAGTGTTGCAGGAAGCCCGCGAAAAATTAGAGGTATTAACCAATAAAGAAATAGACAAATCAAAACTTACTAACGATTTGCCTTCCGATAGTTTAATCATGGAAAAACCTTTGGAAAATGAGAAATAGAGTTGCGAGTAATGAGCGGAGGGAGCGCTCAATGGTTAATGGTCAATGGTCAATGGCAAATAGCCGTTGGTTGTTGGTCATTCTCATATCTCTTATCTCACATCTCATATCATTCGGGCAAGCAGGCACCAACGATGAAATGATTGTGATAAAACAATACAAAAGCACATTGGAAGATGCCGATAAAATTACTGTTGCACCCAGCATTCCTGACGAAGAAGTAGCAAAACAGAATTATGTATATCAGTTGCCACAAAAAGATTATAAATCTTCATTGTTTGAGCCCAACCCGCTAAAGCCAATCGCATTAAGCAAAGAAAAAATTGAACGCAGAAATGGATCTTACATCAAGTTTGGTTTTGGCACACAGCTAACGCCCTTAGCGCAGTTGGCTTACAACGACAATCGCACAAAAAATTTAAAGTTTGGCTTGTGGTACGACCATCTTTCTATGCGTGGTTTTCAAAACAAATTCATGCGCTTCAGCGATGATAAAGTAGGTGTTTATTTAAAAGGCACTCCGGGCAAAATAGAAACCGGTTTCGATTTTAGTTTTCATAATCTACGCACACATTTTTATGCTACCGACAGTGTAGAAAAACGCCAAGATATTTTTCAGCGATTCAGGTCGTATGACGGGCGCGTGTTTATAAAAAACACAGGCGAAAACAAACTGAAACTGAATTTCAAACAAGATGTTTCGTTCAGTTATTTTCAGGAGTTTCGAGGCGCGGCAAATGAGTGGTTTGTGGGCGGAAACACTTATGCCGAAAGGGCTTTCGGCAAAAAACATCATGTAGATTTCGATTTTACTTTTGACATTTCAAAATACACTGCCGATACGCTTGCTTTGCAGCGAAACATATTCAAAGTACGTGCCGGCTATTTCTTTGATAATGACGATTGGTTGATTCGCGGCAAAGGCGGTGTTGCCGTTGATGGCAAAAAAGTTTATCCGCTCGCCCATGTAACAATTGAAAAAAGATTGTATCAGCACTATCTTATTGTACTTGCCGATTGGCAGTTTCAATTCAACAAAAATTCTTTTCGCGATTTTGCTTTAAACAACAATTTTGTAAACAGCAGTTTACAATTGCAAAACACTCGCAGAAGCGACTTGCAAGTAGCTCTAAAAGGAACTGCAAAGGCTTTTTCGTACAACGCAGGTTTTCATTACAAACGTGTTTGGAACATGGCAATGTTTGTAAACGACACTAACAATATGAATCGCTTCGATATACTTTATGACCATGCAAATGTTTACACCATTCATGCCGAAATGGGATATAACTGGAAAGAAAATCTACGTTCGTTGCTTGCTGTAGATTACCACATTTTTGATATGGACAACGAGTTAAAAGCATGGCACGAACCTGCGCTGAACCTGTCGTTCAGAACTACATACAACTTCAAAGAGAAAATGATTTTCGGCTTGGAACTTTTTGCGCTTGCCCAAGCACACGCAAAGCTTGCCAATGGCTCTGCACAACTGATAAAAGGCACGGCAGATTTGAATGTAAGCGCAGAGTATGTTTTCAAAAAGTATCTTTCTTTCTTCATCAACCTCAACAACATCGCACATCAAAAATACCAACGTTTCTACCGCTATCCGAGCTTCGGTTTTAACGGGGTTATTGGCGCGAAGTTTTCGTTTTAAACGCTTAAATGCACGCGCTTATTAAAGAGGTGGTGTTGGGTAAAAAGAATTTTCTTTTGTGAAGGATACTGTTCAACTCCGAAAAAATGTCATAATTTCGTATAATGTATGTAGAGATTCATATAAAAGGTATAAACGTTACAGCTCAATTGCTCAACGAAATAAAAGCCGTTTTCTCCGGAAAAACCGATGAACTGCATATCACTGTGGATGGACAGGATGAAACAGATTATCTGCTGTCCACAGAGGCAAACCGTAAATTTCTTGCCGAAAGTGTTCGCGAGGCTAAAGCAGGCAAGGTGGTCAGGTACTCGCTGAAAGACCTTGTGAAAATGCAAACTGCATAATCCGTCTTTCGACTATGGAAATAGAATTTACAGAGCAGGCAGATAAGGATTTTATCTTTTGGGAAAATACGGATAAAAAAATATGGGACAAGATAGTTACCCTTCTTCAAGCCATTTCGGAAAATCCGTTCAAAGGTATAGGCAAACCCGAACCTTTAAGGTATAACTTTAAAGGCTATTGGAGCAGAAGAATAACGGAGGAACACCGTTTGGTATATAAGGTTTCCAAGAATGTGATTACCATAATTTCCTGTAGGTTTCATTACCGTTGAAATCTACATCTCCGCCTGTGCTCGTGTCCCACGAGCATAATTTTTTCATGTCCAGCGTCTTCAAAAAACATCTTTCCTTCTTCACCAACCTCAACAACATCGCACATCAAAAATACCAACGTTTCTACCGCTATCCGAGCTTCGGTTTTAACGGGGTTATTGGTGCGAAGTTTTCGTTTTGAGTTTTGCGCAATAAGCTCTTTTCTTAAAACACCTTGTTTTTTCTGCCGGGCTTGCTTTAATACAGGTTGTAACTATATTTGAAATGCAGTCTCAATTTTTTTACCAACTCAAAAACAACAAAATTTTGCAGTATGAAAAATTGGTTAAGCAGTAAAGAATGCTACCTCACCGGTGGACCCGCAGTGTTGCAAGCACGCAGCATGTATTTTAGTTTGATAGGCACTGTTGATAATAGTTTTGCAGAAAATTGCATTACACAAACGGGTAGCTTCAAAAAAGAACAGGAACAAAAAAAGTTGCTGCCAATAGCAGCTAAATTGTATCCGAATCCATTGAACAGCAATGCAGTTCTTACAATAGAATTACCTAAAAGTGCATACGTGAAGTTTTATAATGGTTTTGGACAACTGGTTTTAGAAAAACAACTGTATGAGGGCATTTCAGAATTTCGAGCTACCAATTTTCATGCACAAGGAACGTACATTGCAAAAGTTAGATATGGCAATGGAGCTTCAGAAGTACTAAAATTTGCGATATTGAAATAGGCTATGAAAAAGTTCTTTTTCATAGTCTCAATCTGTGTATTCGCCAAGCTGGTGAGTGCACAGATTTTTTTAAAAAACCCAGATTTTGATGGTGATGTTTGTCCGCATACGGGAGGCGTGTGCATTGTTCCCGAATGGAATATTTGTGAGAATTGGGTTGGTGTTATAGATTCTGCAACAAATTCTCCTGGATACCCCAATACTCCATATTTTGGGGAAACATTTTTATTGTTCTTCCCTATCTTTGCCCCTCCCGGATACCCGAATATACCTTCATTTATCACTCAAAAGTTGCCTTGTAGCTTAAAGAAAAACAAGACTTACAGATTTCAGATAGCTGCATCAAGCTATCTTTATCCTTTTCAAGATTTAGATACTGCATTTTTCCTAATCAAAGGTGCTAACGATAGCTGCGGAGTAAATGCTACAGAAGAGATGTATCGCTCAGCATACTTAGAGTATAACTGGCGAAAGCTAAACATCGCCATCACCCCCAAACAAGATGATTACAACTATTTTATGATATATACCTATGTGGATACCACCCGCTCGCTACGCACAAGCTTCCCTCGCTTACTCTTAGACGATTTATCGCCTATCTACCCCCACAACGGCAATGCAGTTCATATTCAAAATATTGCAGACACCACTATTCAACCCGGTGCTTGTGTGCAATTACAAGCCACAGCAGACATCACCACTTACGACACAGTATTCTGGCTAAAAAAATATCCCGTTCAAGACGGTTTCAGAACCGACACAATTCGCAATACTTTTACATTAAACGATTGTCCCATTTCCTCCACCACCTACATCATCGCCCTCCGCGACAGCGTTCCCGATTGCGCAGGTTACTGGTGGAGTTATGATACGGTAAAAGTTACCGTCAACACTGGCACGGGTGTTGCTCCACTCTCCCATGCAGAGGGGTTGGGATTGAGGTTATTCCCCAACCCTGCCACCAACACTTTAACCATTAAAACCTCCCAACTCTCACCTCTTACCCCCCAACTCATCTTCGCCATTCAAAACCCGCTTGGGCAAACCCTCCAAAGCGGCAGCATAAATGATACACAAATGACTATTGACATTAGCCTACTGCCCAAAGGCGTTTATATCTTTACTTTGCTCAAAAACAATAAAATTTTGCAGTATGAAAAATTGGTTAAGCAGTAAAGAAACTGCGAAAGAATTGAATTTCCGAAGAAGTCTATTATACCCAATGGAACAAGGAACGAATTATCCATTTTTCGCCCAGATTTATCATTCCATTTTTTCGTAAAATTGTTCAAAATGCGCAACAGACAACACTGTAGCCCACAGCAACACTATGCGGTTTTGATACACATGATTGAATTCTCCAAATAGTTTTACATCAATCTACCCGAATGGCCGATTCAAACATTTAACGCAACGTTAGGCACAAAAAAACCTAACTTGTAA
>CAZYXR010000093.1:0-10728 GCA_964650845.1 uncultured Chitinophagaceae bacterium | reverse complement strand
ATAAAAGTTTTTGTGGATGCAGAGTCTGACGACCGATTGATGAGAATCATAGAACGCGACATCATAGAACGTGGCCGAAGCGTAGAAGATGTGGTAAAACGCTATGAAGTGGTAAAAGCAATGCACGTGCAGTTTATTGAACCAACAAAACGCTATGCCGATTTAATTATTCCTCAAGGCGGCATGAATCACGTTGCTATTGACGTTTTAGTAAGTATGATTCGCCAAAAATTGTTTGTTGAAAATAATACTTGCACACAAAACTAACAGTCGTTAGCTTTGCTATTGGCTATTAGTTTTTATGATACAGTTATCGCGTAAAGAACATATTAGAAATTCTGCACAAAAACTTTTTAGAATAAAAGGTTATGCCGCTACTTCTATGCGCGATTTAGCAAAAGAGGTTGGCGTAGAAGCACCAAGCATTTACAACCATTACACTTCAAAAAACGAACTTCTAAAAGATATTTGTTTTGATATAGCAGCGCAGTTTTACCAAGCATTTACAACAGCTACTACAAACAAAAAAACTGTAACCCAAAAACTAAGTGCTGCCATTCAATCGCACATTCAGGTTATTTACAACAATATAGAAGCATCATCAGTTTTCTTTGATGAATGGATGTTTTTAGAAGGTGCCGATTTGGTAAAATTCAAAAAACTGCGCAGCGATTATCAGCAACAATTCCATAAATTAATTGAAAAAGGAATCGAAGCAAACGAGATAAAAAATGTAGATATACACATTGCTGTTTTTACAATACTATCATCACTCAATGCGGTTCATGAATTGCGCAACAAAGCCGATGTAGATGAAATAGCAGCTACCGTTTCAAATTTATTATTGAACGGAATTTCAAACAAATCATAAATCGCGAAATTAGAAATCTTAAATAACAAAGTTATGTACGGAAACACATACATCAGCCCGGAAGACGCAAAACGAATGCAAGCAGAACAGGAGAACCCTGAGCAGTTAGAAGCATTTGAATTGCGCATTGCAAAAGGCGAAAAAGTAGAACCAAGAGATTGGATGCCTGCTGAATATCGCAGGCAGTTAATACGCATGATAGAGCAACACGCACACAGCGAAATTGTAGGTGCGCTACCCGAAGGCACATGGATAACACGCGCACCAAACTTTAGGCGCAAACTTGCTTTAATAGCAAAAGTGCAAGATGAGATTGGACACGGTCAACTTCTGTATAGCGCAGCCGAAACACTTGGCAAAACACGCGAGCAAATGCTGGATGATTTATTGAATGGAAAATCGAAATATAGCAATGTGTTTAATTACCCTGCTAAAACCTGGGCGGATATTGCCGTTATTGGATTTTTAGTTGATGGCGCGGCTATCGTAAATCAGGTTATCAACTCGAAAGGTTCTTATGGTCCATACTGCCGTGCGTTAGAAAGAATTTGTTATGAAGAAAGTTTTCACCTCAAGCAAGGGCACGACAACTTTGTGTATCTCGCAACAGGAACGGCAAAGCAGCGCGCCATGCTACAAGAAGCGCTGAACCGTTGGTATCGCCCATTGCTGCATTTTTTTGGCCCCAGCGACAAAGCCTCGCAACACAGCGATAAATTAATGCGATGGAAAGTAAAACTGGCATCAAATGATGATATGAGAAACCAGTTTTTAGATCAGTATGTGCCTAAAATTTGGGAACTGGATTTGACTTTGCCCGACCCCAACCTAAAGAAGAACGACAATGACATTTGGGAGTTCAGCGATCCGGATTGGGATGAATTCAAACGTGTAATAAATGGCGGTGGTCCTTGCAATACCGAGCGATTGGAAGTGCGCAGATATGCCGAAGAAGCAGGACGATGGGTGCGAAATGCGCTGATGAAAAAAGACGATAGATATGTGATGCCATTTGCATAGAAAGTTTTAACAATTTGATTACCGTAAGTTTAGAAATGAATACAACAACATCTTTAGATCCTCGCATTAAACGCCTGAACCTGGACAGTGAAAATGAACTTTCACCTACAAATTCGCACCTTGTTACTTGGGAAGTTTTTCATCAGGAAAAGAAAGGCAAGCAGCCTATTCATGCAGGTATTGTTCATGCTTCATCGCCAGAATTGGCTCTGGTATATGCAAAAGAACAATATGCACGAAGAGGAAAAACAACCAATCTTTGGGTGGTAAAAAGTAGTGATGTTTACTCCTTTTCGCCCGAAGATGAGGATGTATTTGCCACCACGCCCGAAAAAACCTTCCGCGACCCAGCATCATATAAAGTGCGCGACAAAATTGAAGCGTATCAAAAAAGAAAAACAGCATGAATAACGCAACAAAAGATCTACTTTTTAAAATGGCCGATGATGCTTTAATTATCGGGCATCGCAATAGCGAATGGACAGGTATTGGCCCTATGCTCGAAGAAGACCTTGCTTTTTCGAGTATGGCGCAAGATAAAATCGGTCATGCGCAGGCATTGTATAAAATTTTACATGAGCAATTTGGCGAAGCCGAACCCGATGCACTTGGCTTTAAACGTAGCGAGAAAGATTTCAAAAGTTGCCAATTAGTGGAGTTGCCAATTGGTGAATATGATTTCAGCTTGGTGCGCCATTTTTTGTTCGACCATGCCGAACTACTTCGTTATGAAATGCTTGCCACATCTTCATTTCAACCGCTTGCGCTGTTGGCTAAAAAAGTAAAAGGCGAAATCAAATATCACACCATGCACGCAGACACATTTTTAATTCAATTAGGCACAGGCAACGAAGAAGCTAATGCACGTTTGCAAAGCTCATTGAATTACGCATGGCATTTTGCATTAGGCATTTTTGAAGAAAGCGAATTTGAAAACGAACTGATTTCAAACGGAGTTTTTGCAGGCGAAAAAGTTTTGCGCAAAAAGTGGTTAGAAAAAATAACTCCCATCATCGAAGCCGCTAACTTAAAAGTTCCAGCAACTGATGAAAGCAAAATTGCATTAGGCGGCAGAAAAGGTTTTCACACTGAACATCTTCAACCGTTATTGGAAGAAATGACGGAAGTAACCGCAAGCGATATTGAAGCTGAATGGTAGCTTTCTCATTTCACTTTACTCAATGAATCGCTTAGTATTGTCATCGAGGCTTGAAGCATTTCTACAAGTGCAAGGTCAGTATTGTTTGTAATTTGCTGTGTGTTTGGCGAGTTTTCTCCATTTGTTATGTTTTGCTCCTGCACGTTACAAGAATTTTCGCCATTGGCTATCTGAATGGTTTGCGTGCCGCCCGCAGGTATAAATGTTTGCAACGGCACTTTGAAAACTTTCGACAATGCTTCTAATCGGCTTAATGAAATATCCACTTTGCCGTTTTCGAGTCTGCTGTAATTGGCTTTGGCAATGCCTAATTCATTCGCTACGCTTTCAGAAGTAAGCCCTAAGCCCAAACGTATTTCCTTAATTTTTGCTGCGCTTAATTTGTTCAAGTCCATAAAAGTTGCGTTAAACGAAACAAAGATAATGATGAACGGAACAAAAAACAATGTAAATTTTAGGAGCTGCAGTTTTATGTTTTGACGTTTGTAGCGTTACAACCGCGTAAGCCGAAAAGCGGATTTTAAGAGTAGGCGAAAAAACAATTATGTATGAAAAAAATTCTTTTAAGTTCTGTTGTCTTGTTATTATTTTCCACAGCCATGCTGGTATTTCAAATGAGCTGTAAAAAAGACTTAAACGCTTCACCAAACCAACAAAACAAAGTTTTGTATGTTAAACTTGAAAGCAGTGGTTTTGAGCTTTGGACTGTCAGCACAGACGGTAGTAATAAAAACAAAGTACCACTTACCTTGCCAAGCAATTTATCATTTCCAAGCACCCCATCTAACTTCCTTCAATTTCTTCCATTGATTTCTCCTGACGGCAACAAAATTATACTGACACTTATGGATTCTAATTCGAGTTCAGCTTTTTCTGTTTATAGCTGTAATATTGATGGAACAAATCTTACATTGATTGGTGCAGAAGGTATTGCATCAGCAGCATTTTAATCAGGCAGTTTTTACAACATAAACAGTTTTTCAAATTCAGGCTTGAATGATTAACGAACCACGAATAAATACAAACATTCTATTCGTGTATTCGTGGTTCTTTTTACGCTCATAGCCCTCGCAGATTTTAAATCTGCGAGGGCTTGTGCCCCACCGCCAAAGAATAATGCTTTCAGCTTTAACCAGACTTGGTGCCTACCGCACTTAGAGTGAAATCATTATCTTAGCCAAATGAAATACACAATCGAAATAGATACCTCTACAAAAAAAGGAACAGAATTGTTCCAATATATTCAAAAGCATAAAGCAAGTAAGGTTGTTTCCATACATCAGTGGACAAAACTTACTCCCGAAATTGTTGCGCTACCCAATGAATGGCTGCCTACCGACTGGCAGTGGGAAGAATACCTTAACCGCAAGCAGGGTAAAGGCAAGCCTGCTGCTAAAGCATTTAATGACATCCGCAGGAAATTAAACGCACTGGCGGAAGAATGAGAAAGCTCATCATAAAGCCTCATGTCGAAGCGTCTGTTTTCAAAGTGGCAACATGGATTGCTTCGCAATATTTTGCAGAAACAGGATTGAAGTTTATTGATGATTTAGAGCAATTTCTATTAAAGCATTGCGCTCTGAACAGTTTACAATATCCTTTGTGCAAAAGTACCCGTCTTGCCAAACGAAAATTCAGTTGCTTAATCTATAAACGAAAATGGGTGATAGCATTCAGGTATTCAAAAACCACTTTTACGGTTTATGAATTTATATGGGGTGCAAAATTGAAATGATGCTGACTTAATCTTCATCAATTCCCATTCCTCCGAATTTTTGATTTTTTTGCCCGAATTATTATGCAAGCAACATTACAATACGCTCAACAATTAGATGAGCAAGATAAACTCAGCCACTTTCGCGAACGATTTTTCATCCCCGAAATAAACGGAAAAGAAGTTGTTTATCTCTGCGGCAACTCGCTTGGCTTACAGCCTAAATCTGTTGGCGCCTACCTACAAGAAGAGTTAGATAAATGGCAGAACCTTGCAGTGCTGGCGCATCACGAAGGAAAAAATCCTTGGATGTATTATCACAAACTATTTGCAAAACCATTGGCAAATCTCACGGGCGCATTGGAAAGCGAAGTAGTTTGCATGAATCAACTTACAGTAAATTTGAACTTGCTATTAGTGTCGTTTTATCGCCCTACTCCTGCTCGGTACAAAGTGCTGATGCAATCGCCCGAGTTTCCGAGCGATGTATATGCCATGCAGCAGCAAGCGAAGTTTCACGGTTTTAATCCTGTTGATGCAATCATTGAAGTTGCACCACGAGTAGGCGAAAATAATATTCGCACCGAAGATATTTTAGCAGCAATTGAAGATCATAAAGACGAGTTAGCCTTGGTTATGTTCAGTGCTGTAAACTATTACAGCGGCCAACTTTTTGATATAGAAACTATTTCAAAAAAATGTTGCGAACACAAAATCACTTTTGGATTAGACTTAGCACATGCCATTGGCAACATTCCATTAAAACTACATGAATGGAATATTGATTTCGCCACTTGGTGTTCGTATAAATACCTGAACAGTGGCCCTGGAGGAGTAAGCGGGATTTTTGTTCATGAACATCATCATAGCAAAGTTGATGTACCACGATTTGCAGGTTGGTGGGGCAATGATGAAAGCATCCGGTTTTTAATGCGTAAAGAGTTTAAGCCAATGATTGGGGCCGAGGGATGGCAACAAAGCAATGCACCAATATTGAGTATGGCTGCACATTTAGCATCATTGAACATTTTTGAACAAGCAGGCATAGAGAATCTACGGCACAAAAGTATTCAGCTAGCGGGCTTCACCGAATTCATGCTTAATGAAAAACAGAAGGCATCTAATCATGTAAAAGTTGAAGTAATCACTCCTTCCAATGCACATCAAAGAGGCTGCCAGTTATCACTTCGAGTAGCAGAAAATGGCAAACAAATTCACAGCAAAATTTCGGAACAAAATTTCATTTGCGATTGGCGCGAACCAGATGTTATTCGCATAGCTCCAGTTCCACTTTACAATACATATCAGGATGTTTTCCACTTTGTGGAAGCATTTTTTAACTAGCTATTAGCCTGTCATTTTTTATATTAGCTATTGCAAATGAGTATCAATACCTCAAAAGCAAAAGCGCTCAACATTTTATTGTCGGGCACTTTCCTTTGGCTCTTTACAACAGTTATTGCACAGGAAAGCAAGGAGGGTTATGCCTCATATTATCACGATAAATTTCACGGAAGGCGTACCGCATCTGGCGAAAAGTTTAATAATAACGGCTATACCTGCGCACACAGAACCTTACCCTTTGGCACCAAGGTGGAAGTTACCAACAAAAAAAATGGCAAGTTTGTAGTAGTAACCGTAAACGATCGCGGTCCCTATAAACACAGCCGAATAATTGATGTAACCAAGAGAGTTGCCAAGGAACTAGAATTCTACGGACATGGAGTAACACGAGTAAGTATAAAGCCCGTCATTGGTATAGAACAAGTTCCCTATATCTGGGCAAATGAAACCATCTCTAATGCAAATTTGTTTGGCGTTATGTTGGGCATTTTTGATAATACAAAAGCCATTCAAATGCTTTCGAGGCGAATGATGGATGAGTTGGGAATGCCAGTATATGTAGTTAAGCAAAAAACAGACAATGGTGTGGCGTACAAGGTTTTTGCTGGTACTTTTGACGAAAAATCTGAAGCCGATTTATTATTGAGCAAAGTTGCAGTTTTCTTTCCAAATGCAACAGTAGCAGCATATAGTAGCTATTCAGGAAAATGAGTTTCCCGCTTCAAAATTTTGTTTAAAAAAATGATACTACATTGATTTTATTTTCTCAAATTTGAATCAGTAGTTGTTTATGGTGTCACAATAAAATCTCTTGCGTATGGGAAAATGTTACTCTAAACGGATTATTATCAGCTCAGTACTTTTTTAGTACTTTTCTAAAAAAAGGCTCCCAAATGGGAGCCTTAATTTTTGTAGTCGGAACCGGGTGTGTGCGGTATTTTAAATACTAATAGTCATCTTCTTCAATATCTTCGGCATATCTGCCACTATCATCTTGAAAATTATCAATATCGAAGTCTTGCCTGCGTAAAAAATCTTCCTTTTTTAGTTTTATCGAAACCAATCTATCTAATCTAAAATTGCGATACTCATTACGCAAATGACAAAAACCAACCAAATGGCGTTTCCTGTCTTTATAAACCACAGCCATAGCCTCAATATCTCTTATGCTCACGCCTTTCTCGCGGCTGTCATATTCAATTGTTGCAAGTTTCGAGTTTTCAATAGCATTGTTAATAGTGCCAAGTAGGTTAGGCGAATAATGCATTTGTTTGCGCTGCAAACCTCCAGTTTTAGGATAAGCGGAATGTCCATTCATATTTCAATCACATTTTGTTGGGGGCGAAGATATGTGAGAAAGTTTCTTAATGCCAAATTTTTAGCGAAAAATATTTTCAGTTCAGTTTCCAATAAAATTCAATAAAAACAAAGATTTTCAAAACATAAAGTAAAACAATAGTTTTTTACAATGTAGTAGAATGCACTACAAGCCTTACTACGGTTAGATTTTGAGAAACCAAACACATAATTTTTATTTTCACCGAAAATAAACGTTAATGGAAATCCTACTATTAGTAGCTGGTGCAATAATTGGTTTTGCTTTAGGCTACTTTTACCTTAAAGCAAAAAACAACTCTGCCGAGTCTGTTTCAAAAACAGAATACGATAAGTTAATTGCAGAAAAAAACATACTTGAAGTAGAAAAGGGTCGATTGGAAGAGCGCACAAAATTAAACACCGAAGAAATCAAAACCCTATCAACTACAATTGAATCTGAGCGCAACAAATCTTCATTACTTGGCGCAGAACTTTCTTCCATAAAAACCTCGTATGAAAACTTATCGCAAAAGCTAACAGAACAAAAAGGCGAAGTAGAACAATTGCAAGAAAGATTCAAGATTGAGTTTAAAAACATAGCCAATGAAATGTTGGAAGATAAGAGCAAACGCTTCACCGAACAGAACCACCAAAAATTGAGCGAAATTTTAAACCCATTGAACGAAAAGATAAAATCGTTTGAAGATAAAGTTGAAAAAACACATCGCGAATCATTAGAAAAAAACGCAGGCTTGGTACAGCAATTGGTTCAATTGAAAGACCTTAACTTACAAATGAGCAAGGATGCACTAAACCTTACCAAAGCCTTGAAAGGCGATAGCAAAATGCAAGGCAACTGGGGCGAAGTGATATTGGAAAGAGTATTGGAAAAATCGGGCTTGGTGAAAGACAGAGAATACTTTGTGCAAAACTCTGTAACAACCGAAGACGGTAGAAGATTACAACCCGATGTGGTTATTCACCTACCCGACAACAAAAACATTGTTGTGGACTCAAAAATTTCGTTGGTTGATTATGAAAAGTTTTCATCAGAAGATGATGAAGCGCAGCGAGTAATATTTCTTAAAAAGCACATTCAGTCTTTACGCAATCATGTAAAAGGATTAAGCGAAAAAAACTACCATCAACTTTATGGTGCTGGCAGCCCAGATTTTGTATTGCTTTTTGTGCCAATTGAACCAGCTTTTTCATTGGCTGTGCAGCACGACCTTGAGTTATTTAACGATTCATTTGAGCGCAACATTGTTATAGTAAGCACTTCTACCCTACTGGCAACTTTACGAACCATTGCCAGCATTTGGCGTACAGAGTATCAAAACAAAAACGCAGCCGAAATTGCGCGGCAAGCAGGCGATTTATACGATAAGTTCAACGGTTTGGTCGAAGACCTTATTAAGGTTGGAAAACAAATGCAGCAATCACGCGAAAGCTACGAAGATGCTATGAAAAAACTTTCGAGCGGCAGAGGAAGCCTTGTATCGAGAACCGAAAAACTAAAAGAACTTGGGGCTAAAACTTCTAAAAGTTTACCTCAATCGCTATTAGATAGAGCCGTTGAATGATACTCTATTTCTTCAAACCAATTTCTATCAATCTCTCATCTAAGTATTCACCGGCACTTATTGGCGCGTATGCCAGTGGCGCAAACTCATCCACACAAGAATCCAAACAATCTAAACGCATTTCGCTGCGCGGATGCAAAAAGAATGGAATCGAGTAGCGAGATGTATTCCACTTTTCGCGCGGTGGGTTTACAACTCGGTGAGTTGTAGATTTCAACTTATTATTGGTTAATCGTTGCAACATATCGCCCACATTCACTACAATACAACCTTCGGGTGCCGTAATATTTAACCACTCATCTTGCTTGTTCAGCAATTGCAATCCTTCGGCAGAAGCTCCAACCAAAAGCGTAATTAAGTTTATATCTTCATGCTGCTCGGCACGAATGGCACTTTTAGGCTCTTGTGTAATTGGTGGATAATGAATTGCTCGCAGAATAGAGTTGCCATTGTGAATATGAGCATCAAAATAACATTCATCTAAACCTAAATGAATTGCAATAGCGCGTAAAAGATACTTTCCGCTATGTTCAAATGCTTTATAAAGTTCAACTCCCTTTTCGGTAAAACTGGCAACTTCTGCTACCAATAAATTTTCAGGATAGGTTTCTTTTACTTTGTCGTTATCTTCAACTGTCTGCCCCAACTGCCAAAACTCTTTCAAATCGGGCGCATCGTATCCCTTTGCTGTTTCTTTGCCAAACGAAGTGTAACCTCGCTGCCCTGCAAGTTCAGGAACTTCGTAACTTTTTTTCACATCCGTAGGTAACTCAAAAAAAGTTTTCACCAATTCATAATACTTATCAATTAGCTCCGTTGCCACTCCATGGTTTTTTACGCTTACAAACCCTACATCTTCAAATGCAGTTCCCAAAGCAAGCACAAAATCAGATTTATCGGCATCATTACCATTTACATACTTACTTAAATCAACTACCGGAATTGTAAATTCGCTCATAAAATTTTGATTGATAGGGTGCAAATAAGGTTTCTCTTTTCGGAAGTTGCAACTTGATTTTCTCCAAACTATTTGCATTCAAATAGAACTGATTTTTATTTTTTCTATTCATGTTTTGGAATAATGGAACAAAAAACTACTTTTGCGACCCCAAAAATAGGTATATGTACGCCATAGTGGAAATTCAAGGTCAGCAATTTAAGGTAGAAGCCGGTAAGAAAGTATATGTTCACCGTTTAGAAGGCAATGCAGGCGATAGCGTAAGCTTCGATCGCGTGTTGCTTACAGATAATGGCGGCAGTGTTTCTGTTGGCACACCTACAGTTAACGGTGTTAAAGTAAATGCAAAAATTCTTGAGCATTTAAAAGATGATAAAGTAACTGTGTTTAAAAAGAAACGCAGAAAAGGTTATAAATTGACGAAAGGACATCGCCAATCATTAACCCAAATTTCGATTGAAAGCATCGGGTAATAATTTTCTAAGAAAATAAAATCATACAGTAATGGCTCATAAGAAAGGCGAAGGAAAGGTAAAGAACGGTAGAGATTCTCATAGCAAGAGACTTGGAATAAAAATATTTGGCGGTGAAACAACATCACCAGGCAATATTATTGTAAGACAACGTGGAACAGCCTACCATCCTGGCAAAGGTGTGGATATTGGAAAAGACCACACAATTTTTGCTTTAGAAACAGGTGTTGTAAAATTTACCAAAGGCAAAAACGACAGACGTTTTGTTCATGTTGTGCCGGTTGCAGTT
>CAZYXR010000092.1:0-10920 GCA_964650845.1 uncultured Chitinophagaceae bacterium | reverse complement strand
AAATTTCATACTCACCGTTATTGGTGCGTTGCTTGTTATTTTTGTTCAAGCCCAAACGGTAACGGTTTTAGATAAGATGACGCAACAGGTTGTGCGCGGTGTAGTTGTTTATACCAATAGTTCGCAGCATGTGGCGCAAACCAATGTAAAAGGGCAATTTGATATATCATCTTTTGCGAATGCCGATAGTATTTACTTTAAATACTTAGGTTATTCTACGTTGGTGTTCACGCCTGCTGAAATTGAGTTGCGGAAGTATAGGGTAGAAATGCGCGAGTTGCCGATAATGATGACCGATATTGTGGTTTCGTCAAACCGTTTTTCGGAAAGTAAATTGGATGCCGCCAATCGTGTTGAAAAAATTAGCATGAAAGAAGCTGCATTTCAAAATCCACAAACTGCAGCCGATTTGCTGGGCATGAGCGGGTATGCATTTATACAAAAAAGCCAAATGGGTGGTGGCTCGCCAATGTTGCGCGGCATGGCTACCAACCGTGTGTTGTTGGTAGTAGATGGGGTGCGGATGAATACTGCAATTTTTAGAGCCGGCAATCTGCAAAACGTAATTTCGTTAGATGCCAACGCGCTCGAAGGAACCGAAATTCTTTTTGGTCCAGGCTCGGTAATGTATGGCAGCGATGCTGTGGGTGGTGTGATGAGTTTTCAAACCATTCAACCTAAATTTTCGGGTGCATCGAACAATAAGCCATTGGTTACCGGCAATGCAGTTGCTCGTTTTTCATCTGCCAATACCGAAGGCACAGGGCACTTGGATTTTAACATCGGCTTGAAAAAATTGGCATTTACTACAAGCATAACCTATTCAAACTATGGCGACTTGCGCTCGGGTTCAAAAGGAGGTGTAAACTATTTCTATCGGCCGCATTATGTAACTACAATTGACAACAAAGATTACATGGTGAAAAACGAAGACTCAACGCTACAAGTAGGTTCAAAATACAGTCAAATCAATTTTATGCAAAAAGTGCGCTACCAGCCAACTTCATATCTTGATTTAGAGTATGGTTTTCATTTGTCTCAAACATCGAAGTTTAATCGCTACGATAGATTGTATGTAATGAAAACCGATGGACCGTATAAAGAAAAATTGCGTTGGGCAGAATGGTTTTACGGACCGCAAAAGTGGCAAATGAATCGCTTGAGCTTGAACTATACCAAAAGCAACATTGTATTCGATAAGATGAGGTTTGTAGCGGCATACCAGTTTTTTGAAGAGAGCAGATATGACCGCGAATTTATGTTTCGTGAGATAATGATGCAGAAAGAAAAAGTATATGCTTTATCGGTAAATTTGGATTTTGAAAAGAAGATTGTTGAGCAGGTATCTGTGTCGTATGGCTTTGAATCTGTTTATAACCAAGTGCGCTCTGTGGCCGATCTTACACAGGTGGTTACAAAAGCAGTAGAACCCACGGTTACGCGCTATCCCAATGGCTCTACATGGCAATCGTATGGAGCGTATCTGAGCGCAAAGTATAAACCACATTCTAAATGGACGCTTAGTGCCGGCCTGCGCTACAATCACTTTTTGATTGATGCTGTGTTCGATACTACATTCTTTCCTTTTCCATTCAACAGCGCAAAGATGAGGAATGGTTCGGTGAGTGGAAGTATAGGCTTGGTGTATTCGCCTTACAAATCGTGGCAGCTTTATGCGAACGGTTCAACGGGTTTTCGCGCGCCAAACATTGATGATATGGGTAAGGTTTTTGAATCGGTTCCGGGTTATTTGGTTGTGCCCAATCCAAAGCTAAAAGCCGAGCAAGTTTATAATGTAGAGATTGGTACGGTAAAAACATTTGGCAATTTTGTAAAGCTCGATGCAACATTCTATTACACTTGGTTGTTAGATGCTATGGTGCGCAAAGATTTTGCGCTTAATGGCGATACTACCATTCGTTTTTTGGGCAACAAGAGTCGCATACAGGCAGTACAAAATGTTACACGCATTCATGTGTATGGCATACAAGCAGGTGTAGAATTTTTCTATAAAGGAGTTGGTTTAAAGAGTAATATCTCTTATCAAAATGGCCGCGAACAAGCTCCTGATAGCTTAGTGTATTATCCGCTGCGCCATGCCGCGCCTACTTTTGGAAGCACACATCTTACCTACGAACATCGCAAATTCAAGTTCGATTTTAATGTGGTTTATAATTTGAAAATGGATTTCAAAGACCTTGCATTAACCGAGCGCACAAACGCATCGTATGCGCGTGATGAATTTGGAAGAGCATACGTAGCAAGTTGGTTTACACTGAACTTTAAAGCCGCGTATTATCCAAGCCAGTATGTAGCAATCACAGCAGGTGTCGAAAATATTTTAGATAAAATGTATCGCCCCTATTCATCGGGCATCAATGCTCCGGGTAGAAATTTTATAGCATCAGTAAGAGCAAGATTTTAAACAGAAAAAAATTGTATTAACCATTTAATTAAGTAAAAATGAATTTCATAAAAAATACACTGATAATAAGTTTAGTATGGATGATGAGCATCCAAAGTAATAACGCTCAAAAAATTGCTGCCGGAGGCTGGCATTCTGTTGTGGTGTGTGCCGATAGCACCGTGAAATGTTTTGGCGAAAACGCCACCGGGCAATTGGGTAATGGCACAAACACCGATAGTAACGCGCCCGTTGCTGCCGGAACACTTACGGGTGTTGTGGCAGTTTCGGGTGGTGGCGACCAGTTAGAAGCACATTCGATGGCATTGAAGGCTGATGGCACTGTGTGGGCTTGGGGTAGCAATCTTTATGGTGCTTTGGGAAATGGCAACACTACCAACACCAATACACCTGGTCAGGTGCTGTTATTGTCAAACATTACTGCAATTTCTGCCGGAGGTTGGCATTCGGTTGCACTAAAAAGCGATAGCACTGTTTGGACCTGGGGTTGGAATTCAGACGGGCAGCTTGGCGATGGCACAACAGCCGATAAAACTGTAGCTACGCAAGTGCCTGGGCTTACCGATGTTGTTGCGGTTGCGGCTGGCTCTTACCATGTGTTGGCATTAAAAAGCGATGGCACAGTGTGGGCTTGGGGCGATAATATCAGTGGGCAAATTGGCAACGGTAACACAACCGACCAATCGGCCCCGGTACAGGTTGGCAACTTAACGAATGTGGCGAAGATTGCAGCGGGTCGTTTCTTTTCATTAGCTGTAAAAAACGATGGCACTGTTTGGACATGGGGCGAAAATACCTATGGGCAATTAGGTGATAGCACAACCACTAACAGCTCAACGCCAGTGCAAGTAAAAGGGTTGAACGGAAATGTAGTTGCTGCTGCTTGTGGAGCATTTGAATGCCATGTAATTCTTAGCGATGGTAATGTGTGGGCTTGGGGTAGAAATACTTATGGCAATATTGGCGACAACACGCTTACACACCGCTCGAAGCCAGTGCAGATGCAAGGTGCGAGCGATGCTGCGGGTGTTGCTGCCGGAACAAATTTCTCGTTGATGTATAAAACCGATGGCACATTTTGGGGATGCGGTCGCAACCAAAGCGGACAATTGGGCGATGGCAGTTTTACACAACACAATGTATTGTCGCAGTCAACTATTATATGTTCAATTGTTCAGCAGCCTAATGGTATTTTTGCTACTGATTCAGAAGATTTGATTGCAATTGATGCTTATCCAAATCCATCAAATGGCGTATTTTTTGTTGAAGTTGCAATAGAAGTTTCAAGCAGCAATGATTTGTTGATGGAAGTGTATAATACTTTGGGAGAAAGAGTTTTTCATTCAACCCAAAATTCTGCGTTTATTGATATTAGCAACCAACCAAGTGGAAGTTATTTCTTGATTGTAAAATCTGCGCAAAACAACCTTAGCAAGAAGTTGATGAAGCAGTAGTATTCGGTTATTTAAAATAGTTATTCAACACTTCCGGAGTTGTTTTAATGCTTCGGAAGTGTTTTTTTAAAATAGGAATGAATGGAAGTAAATAAAAGAAGGCGCTTTGCGCGGATGTTGTTTTTGTTCAGAAAGGTGCATAGAACAACCGGAGCTTTGCTCTTTGTTTTTTTTATTGTTGTGGCTGTTACAGGCTTGCTTTTGGGTTGGAAGAAGCACAGTGCAGGGTTGATTCTTCCAAAGTCATACAAAGGTACATCCACCAACCTTGCCGAATGGTTGCCCATTGATTCATTGCACAAAAATGCTTGTAAAATATTGCACGATTCGGTCGATAAAAATTTAAAGTTGGATCTAGAACGCATTGATGTTCGCCCACAAAAAGGCATGGTGAAATTTGTTTTCCTCGACCATTTTTGGGGCGTACAAATTGATGGCGTTACAGGTAAGTTGCTACATATCGAACGCAGACGTTCCGACTTTATCGAGAATATTCACGATGGCTCAATTTTCGATTATCTTTTTGATACCAACGATGAGCAAATTAAACTGGGCTACACTTCCATAATGGGTTTTGCGCTGTTGTTGTTTTCCATTACAGGTTTTTGGCTGTGGTATGGCCCCAAAAGGTTGAAGAAAAAATAGATGATAAAAATTACACTTCTCTTACAATACAAATCTTTGAAACTGTTACCTTCGCATAGTTGAAAAATTTTTACACCATACTTTTATTGGCGCTGTTTGCTTTGCAAATTGTTAGCATGATGCTCTTTTTGGGTATTAAGCAAAATGTGGTGCAATCTAAAATGCAGGAAGTTTCTAAGCCGCAAGTTGAACAAATGCGTATCGAAACTTTTGTTTTTTCAAATAAGGATTTTGAAAGTATTAAAAGCAGTGGAGGTAAAAAATTCACGCTGCACGATTGTAAGTATGAGGTTACTTTCAATACTGAAAAAGGCGATAGTGTTTATCTTTTTGCATTCCAAGATTGTACAGAAAGTAGATTGCTGAGAAGGTTTGTTGATTTGTTTAGAAAAGCGCACGATAAAAAAGATATGACCAGCGTTTACACCTTTCTTTATTCACTTTCACAGCCGGTTACATGCGAGTTTAGTGCTGTAAATTCTGTGCCGATTGAAGTTGCCAATTTGTATATCAGTCTTGAACCATTTTTTGTTTCACACTCTTTTCTTACCTCATTTTTTCAGCCGCCAGAATGCTCTTCGTTCTGCATGGTTGCATAGTTTATCTTTCAATGTTTCAGAAAGATTCTGTGTTGCTTAATCGGTTGTTGCTACAAGTAGTTGATGTTGCTTAAAATTCTGTTTGGGCCTACTTCACTTCGCAAGCTACGCTCGTAAAGACACACTTGTTTTGCGTAGCAGTTGGCGTTATTGCGAACCGAAGCAATCTCAAAAGTTTAAACAGCTTCATTGTTAGCAATGCTTTTGTACTAACTATTTCTCTTTTTTAATTGAAAATGTAATAGATGAAAATTATTAATTCACCTGTGTTTTTTTGTTCTATTGAAAACACAAGTAATGTAGTTAAGCGAACATTTTTAACGGTAACCTTTGCTACCGTTTTCGCACTAAATTTTTTGAATGCACAACACTTTAATTGTGCTACAACCCAAGTAAATGATGCAGTAGCAAATGCATACCCCGAAGTGCTTGAAACCAAAAATGTTTTGGAAGATTTTGCAAGACGCTTCAAAGTCGAGTATGGTCAGTCATCGGCAGCTCGTTCAGGCAAATTGATTATTCCTATTGTGTTTCATATCATCCACAACCTCGGCTCCGAAAAGATTACTGACGCGCAAGTTTATGATCAAATACGAATTCTAAATGAAGATTTCAATAAATTGAATGCTGATACTGCCATTGTGATTCCTGAGTTTCAAAACATAATAGGAAATATTGGTGTAGAGTTCAGGTTGGCTAAATTAGACCCAAAAGGTAACCCCACCACGGGTATTGAACATATACCAGCTATGCAAACAAATGACGGTCGCGATAATGCCAAACTTAACCCTTGGCCACGCGAGCGATATTTGAATGTATGGGTTGTGAGAAGTATGGAAAGTGGTGTGGCTGGTTATGCTTACTTGCCTTTTACCGTTAATGGAGTAATGCAAACGGTAGATGGTGTCATTATTTTGCAACAATACATTGGTAGCATTGGCACTGCAAATGCTTACCGCTCGCGGGCATTAACGCATGAAATAGGGCATTATCTAAACCTGCCACATACTTGGGGTGGAAACAACCAGCCCGAGGTTTCGTGTGGCGATGATGGTGTAGATGATACACCAATTACGCGGGGCTCTACTTCATGTAAACTCAATAAGCGCGAGTGCGATTTGAATGTAGTAGAGAATGTTCAAAATTTTATGGATTACTCTTATTGCTCGGTTATGTTTACCGAGGGGCAAAAGTTGCGCATGTTGGCAACACTCAATAATAGTATTTCTAATCGCGATATGCTGTGGTCGCAAAACAATTTAGAAATAACAGGTGTGGCAGATGGCTTGGTTGTTCCGGAGCCTAAGCTAATTGCAATTGGCGGCAACCTGAAAAAGTTTGCTTGTATTGACGAGCCTGTGCGGTTTGTAGATGTTTCGTACAATGGCAAAGTAGATTATCGCGAATGGACTTTTGAAAATGGAGATGTTCAAACAAGTTACGATTCTGTTGTTACTGTTCGTTTTAATAAAACGGGTTGGCAAAAAGCAAAATTGTTGGTAGGTAATCTTAATGGCGAGTCGGTGTATGAAGAAACAAAAGCTGTGTATGTTTCGGAAAGTGATGTGGTGGTATTTGATCAATTGTATGAAGGTTTTGAAGATCCAGCCACTGCCGATTTATGGACAACCGTAAAGTATTTTGATGCTAAAAGTGAGTTTAGCCGAACCAATGTTGCAGCGCGAGGCGGTCATAGTTCTTTTGCAGTAAACAACTACAAAAAAGCAAGGCGGGGCGATGTAACAGAACTCATCAGTCCGGCAATGGATTTGTCGCAAATGAGCAATTTGGCAATTTCATTTCAATATGCATTGGCTTCGGCAAATGAGCTGTATTATTTAGCCGAAAGTTCAGAAAATGTAAGCGTAGATTCCATCAGAGTTTTTTTTAGTACCGATTGTGGAAACACCTGGATAGCGCTTTACCGTATGGGCGGGCCTGATATTGTAAATGGAGGTTATCAACTTTCGGAATTTGTGCCACCGGCAGGTGTTGGATATTACTGGAAACAGGTTAATTTTTTTGCGCAGTCAAACATCAAAAAACCTAATGTGCGCATCAAATTTCAATACAAAGCATCGAAGTTGAGCAACAATTTTTACATTGATAACATAAACATAGGTGGTGCTGCAACTGCTATTGATGAAACACAAAATGTAAGTGTGGTTGCATCGGTGGTGCCTAACCCGGTTTCTGGGAAATCAGCTTTGGTTTTTTCGTTAGAAAATGATGAAAATATTATTGCCGATGTGATAGACATGAGTGGAAAAATAGTTGCAAATATTTTCGATGGAATGTTGCACCGTGGGGCAAATAGTATTGAAATTGATGCTGCAGAACTTCCTGCTGCGGGCGTTTACCATGTGCGTTTTACTACAGCAAAGAGTGTGTCGAATACTCGCTTTGTTGTGGCTCGATAGTTTGTTGAATGTTTGCTGTTTTCTGCTTTGTTAAATAGTAGTCGTTTATCGCATAAGGAATTTGTGCATCACAAAATCCGCAAAAACTATTTGTTGGTTCATTAGTGTAAGTGCGAATAATTTACATTCGCGCGCTGATGAGTAAAAGGGCGCAGGCGCATGTTTTTCTGTTTGTTGTAAACTTGTTTTACGGAGCAGGTTTTTCTATTTCTAAACTTGTGATGCCTGCTTTTATAAAGCCATTTGGCTTTATTTTCATCAGAGTTTCGGTAACTACCGCGTTGTTTGCTGCGCTACAAAAGTTCTTTATTAAAGAACGAGTAATGCGCAAAGATTTTCCTTTGCTTGTGGTTTGTGCATTGTTTGGTGTGGTTGCCAATCAAGAGTTGTTTTTTCTTGGTTTAGAGCGTACCACTCCAATAAATGCTGCATTGATTATGATAATGACACCAATTTTGGTATTCGTGATTTCGTTTTTTATGCGCTACGAACAAGCTACTTGGCAAAAAGTGGTGGGTTTGTTTTTTGGTGGGGGAGGGGCGTTGTTGATTATGAGTGGCAAGGGTTTTAGTTTTTCATCTTCCACCCTGTTGGGCGATGTTTTCATTTTGCTGAATGCTGCCTCTTATGCCATATACTTGGTTATTGCTCGCCCTTTGATGAAGAAGTATCACCCGCTTACGGTTGTTACATATATTTTCGCAATTGGCTTGATTCCTATATCGGTGTTTGGGATCAATCAGTTTTTGACAATTGATTGGCAAAGTTTTACCACTTCAATATGGTTAGGTGTGGCATTTGTTGTTATCTGCACTACTTTTTTTGCATACCTGCTTAATATGCTTGCGCTTCGCGAAGTAAGCTCTTCGGTGGTGGGTGCTTACATCTATATGCAGCCAGTATTGGCAAGTATTATTGCTATTTTTATTGGGCAAGATAAACTTACCACCGAAAAAATTATTGCTGCAGTCTGTATCTTTTTTGGGGTTTTTATGGTGTCGTTTGGCGGGTTGCTTGGGCAAAAGGCGAAAACATAAAAGGGATGTTGAATGGCTTTAGCCAATGCTTTCTCTCAAAAACAACTAATGCAGATTTTTGTTGTAAAACAATATCTTATTTACTAAGTAAAGGTGTGGTCCCACCTGAACTATTGTGTAACCTTATCAAAGTGTTGCTACTGCTTGCTTTTTGTCTTTCTTTAAATGTTCCGGTATCACACTGGTATCACGGAAACACTTTTTAGGGTTAATATCAAAGAAGCCAAAAATGAAAAGTATAAACACAACAACACAGGCAAGCATAACAATGTATTTACCTGAATCACTCATTAAAAATTCTAATACTGTTGGCTTCATAGATATGTTTACTGCACTTCAAAAAGTGCCGTTACTTGTGAAACAATTTCTTTCAAATAGTCAGTGTTTACAGCACTGATTTTTCTCTCAAAATCCACTTCCTGAATAGCTTGAATTTTCATAACACGGAAATAGCATTTCTTAGGGAGCGGAACGCTTAAGCGGTCGTTATCAACCGGAAGCGCGAAGCCATCTTCATTATTGCTTTTAGAAATGGCAAGCACTAAAAATTCGTTGTAATGGTTGCCTTTTGCGTTCTCATTTGAAATAATTACACATGGGCGTTTCTTAGTGCCTCCTTTATCGGAAAAAGGAAATGCAGCCTCTATAATATCACCTTGTCTATAACTCATGTTTTATTCGATTGTAGGCATTTTAGAAAATTCTTCATAGTCCGCATCTTCACCGCCCCAAGTGTCTAAAATGCGCTTGTTTCTTGCATACTTTTCTTCTTTGTATTCCAAAGTATCTAAAGAAGCTAGAAACATCTTTTTTACTTCCTGTAATCCCGCGTTTACTTGCTGAATATTTATTTTCAGTTCGCTATCTTTTGGAGCGTTGGCATAGATGCCGGAAAACTTAATCAGCAAATCATTAACGGTTTGCAAATCACTTTTTATTTGTTCGTCCGTTGCTTCATTTGCATAAGCCTTGAAGCCTGAAATAAGCAGCAAAGCCTTTTTCACCTCATAGGAAATTTTTTCGCGCTTCACGGTTGTTGTGAGGTCTGAAATAAAGGTTTGATAAATGCCGTTAAATGTTGGCACTATTACGTTTATAGGAATATACATACTATGCTTTTTCAGTTTCGGTTTCCGGCTTCTTAGAAGGCGAAAAGATTAGAAATAAAACTACTGCTGCAATAACTGCTAAGAAGATATAAAAGCCGCTTCCGCCTTTTTTTGCAATGGTATAAAATGGCTGTGTAACTAACATTTATTGTTCGTTTACTGGTGATGAAATAGCACAATCTAAAATAACATTTAACACATCTGAAAGCGTTTCAACCTGTACAGTTTTTTCTTCGCCCTCTGCATTTTCATAAGTGTGGGGTTTGCCTTTAAATGCCTCAAAAAGCGAAAGCAATTTTTCATTACTTTCAAATACGCTCAATGAAGTTTTTAAAGCCTCATTTTCAGTTTTTAAACTTTCGTTTTCTCCCTGTAATTCTGCGTTTTGGTTAGTAAGTTCTTGCACCTCATTTTTTGCAACTTTAAGCGCGTCCTGTGTAGCGTTATCTGTTGCAAAATTTGTTTCTTCAATGGCTTTACTCACCTCTAACCGGATAAGTTCTAAAGAATCATTTGAAAGGTTCACAGGTGAAACTTGTGTTTCTGCCTGTATAGGTTCTTCCGGCTGTACTGGAGTAGATGGAGCTTCAACCTTTGCAGCTTGCTTCACCTTTAAAATGGTACTTATACCATGTTCGCAAAATTCGCTAACCGTAACGCCTAAGCGCGTTGAGCGTGTTACAATTTCTTCTTTCATTTTCGGGCTGCATTTAAACCCGATTGTAACTTTTGGTTGTGCCTTATCCTGCAACTCTGTTTCGAGGGCTGCCAATTCTTCGGCTGTTAATCCTTCATTCATAATTAAAAATTTATGACTACAAATATAAGGGTTTACGACTCGTTATTTCAAAATTTATTTTCGTAAACCTTAAATATTTAACATTTGGGTATTTCAGTTATTAGTGAAATTAGTTCTGAAATCAGTTTATTTGCAATGCCGCTTTAAGGTGCGGAATTGAAGCCTTTGTGTAGGCTGGGTAAGGCAACGGAAAAACCTTTCGACCTACCAGACAATACCCACAAAGGCTTTTTCTTTTTAGAAAAGTTCAAAGCAGTAAATTCTTTGGCTCATTCATTTGTTTTCATAGAAAGCTAACTACCTGCTTACAATGTTTTCACAAATTGCCGATTTTGCTTTTTTAGCTACTTACATACATGGAAAAAGTAAAAACGGCATTAACCCGCGTAAACCTGTAAACATTGGCGGTAAACCCATGTTTACAAATCAGCT
>CAZYXR010000091.1:0-11427 GCA_964650845.1 uncultured Chitinophagaceae bacterium | reverse complement strand
TCCAATGGTAATAAACAACACCAATAGTGCTGCATAAGTTGCATATTTTCTGATGTTGCGCAGCCTTCGTGCGCTGCGGAAACTGATAGTTTTTGTTGGTTGCGTTTTTGGCGATACAATTTCTTCTATCACCTCTTTCTGCTTTTCAACAGGTTTTGCCACTATTACTCTTAATGCAAATGCCGAAGCAAAAAAATCATTGCCTGTATCGGGCATGAATTGCAAATTCCCTTCGGTATCAAAATCTAATACACCAATATTTTCTAAGGCAATTTTTTCGCCCGAGGCCAATAAGCGATGAGCAGAATTGACATATTTTTCCACTTGCTTAGTTGCTTCTATGTAAGAAATATTCAACGCAGCCGCTACATGATGAATCAGTAAGCCATCGCTACCGGTGAGCCTGGCATTGAAAGATATAATGCGCGATGGAGCTTGCAAAGTGCCATCGGCATTCCACGATGCGCTTTTGCGTTGGGCAAGAAAACCTCCCAGCGATGGTACTATCACACAATCGTGATGTTGAAGTAAATCAAATATGTATTTAGCTATTTGCATGAATGATTGAGCGCAATACTAAACGATTGAACAGATGTTTTTGCACGCTGTTAAAGCGTTGTGGATTAGTTGTTTGAAAAAATTATTTTACCAACATGTTACTAACAGAATGCAAAGCCTCTTTAATGATGGTTTCGCAATTGTTACAAGTAAAATCCCAAATAGAATCGTACTTTCGCGCCTCATTTTTAAAGGCTTTTTTGTAATGATTACTGTTTCCAATTTATCTCTACGCTATGGCAAGCGCGCACTTTTCGAAGATGTAAATCTTCGTTTTACATCTGGAAATTGCTATGGAATTATTGGCGCAAACGGTGCAGGCAAATCCACTTTTCTTAAAATTCTACAAGGCGAAATTGATGCCACTACCGGGCAAGTAAGTATTAGCAATGGTATGCGGATGGCGGTATTAAAGCAAAATCACTTTGAATATGACGAGGTTCCGGTTATTCAAACTGTGATGATGGGGCATAAAACGCTTTGGAATGTAATTCAAGAAAAGGAAAAACTATATGCCAAAGAAGATTTTACCGAAGAAGATGGTGTAAAAGCAGGAGAATTAGAAAACCTCTTTGGCGAAATGGATGGATGGAGTGCCGAGAGCAATGCTGCCGAGTTGTTGAGCAACGTGGGTGTAAGAGAAGAGCTACATAACAAGTTGGTAAAAGAGTTGGATGGAAACCAGAAAGTGCGTGTGCTTTTGGCGCAAGCATTATTTGGCAACCCCGATATTCTTTTGCTCGATGAGCCAACCAACGATTTAGATGTAAAAACAATTGCATGGTTAGAAGATTTTCTTGCCGATTATCAAGGAATAATTCTTGTGGTAAGCCACGATCGCCACTTTTTAGATGCAGTGTGTACCAATGTGGTAGATATTGATTTCAGCAAAATGACCATCTACTCTGGTAACTATTCCTTCTGGTATCAAAGTTCGCAATTGGTAGCAAGGCAAAAAGCCGATGCCAATAAGAAAGCCGAAGATCGCATCAAAGAATTGCAAGATTTTATTCGCAGGTTTTCTGCCAACGCATCCAAGTCGCGGCAGGCTACCAGCCGTAAAAAGGCTTTGGATAAAATCAATCTCGAAGACATCAAGCCTTCGAGCCGTAAGTATCCTGCAATTATGTTTAATAACCCTATTCGCGATGCAGGAAATGAAATACTGGAGGTGAAAAATCTTTCAAAAAAATCGGGTGCAGAAACATTGTTTAGCAATGTTTCTTTTTCGGTAAAGCGTGGCGATAAAATTGCTTTGATAAGCAACAACAGCCTTGCAGTAACAGCCTTGCTGAATATTTTAGATGGAACCGATACAGACTATCAAGGAACTTTCAAATGGGGTGTAACAACTACCGTAGGTTCTATACCAAACGATAACACACATTTTTTTCATGGTGTAGATGCCAACCTTGTAGATTGGCTAAGGCAATACTCTGGCGAAGAAAAAGACGAAACTTTTATTCGCGGTTTTTTGGGCAAAATGCTTTTTTCGGGCGAAGAAGTTTTGAAGCAATGCAGTGTGCTTTCGGGTGGCGAAAAAATGCGTTGTATGTTCAGCCGTATGATGTTGATGCGCGGCAATGTATTGCTGATGGACGAGCCAACCAACCACCTCGATCTTGAATCTATCACGGCCCTCAATAATGGAATGACGGATTTTAAAGGTTCCATAATTTTTACCTCGCGCGACCATGAACTTACACAAACCATTGCAAGCCGTGTTATAGAAATTGCACCTAATGGAATGTTGGATAAGGAAATGACTTTTGATGAATACCTTGATAGCGATCGCGTTGTAGCGCAACGGCATGAACTAGGAATGATATAATTTGGCAATGATGTTTCCAATAAGCGGCCAAGAACTTGAAAAACTAATTCCTCAAAAACAACCATTCGTTTTGGTGAGTACATTGTTGGATGTTACTGCAATGAATTGCGCCACCACTTTTACTTTTTTGCCAAATCATGTTTTATGTTCCGATGGTAAACTTTCGCTTGCAGGGCTTTTAGAAAATATGGCGCAATCATCGGGTTGCAAAATGGGTTTTGAAGATTTTGTTTCGGGTCAAAAACCAAGGCGGGGATTTATTGGCGAGATAAGAGATATTGTTTGCAACAGGCTGCCGCTTGCAGGCGAAATTTTAAATACAGAAGTAATTGTAGAAAATGAAGTTTTTGGCGCAGTTACTATTGTTTCGGCAACAGTAATAAGTAATGTAGAGTTGCTCGCATCGTGCCGTATGAAGATTTTTTTTGCGCGAACTTAGGCTGTGTTTTGATGAATTACAATCCATAAATTTTTTGTGATACGACTTTGTAAGCTATTTTCTATTGCCTATCGAATCAAAAATTTGTTTACGTTTGCCCCTCAAGTATGCAACCGCGCCTGATTCTTGAATCTCGACATTTTTCGCTCACCATTCGCAGGCTTTGCCATTTACTTATTGAAAACCACGGAGATTTTTCCAATACTGTTTTAATTGGTGTGCAGCCGCGTGGTGTTATGCTTGCATCGCGCATTTACAAAGAGCTTTCAGCAATTACTGGTTTAAAAAATATTGCATACGGCAAATTGGATATTACTTTTTATAGAGATGATTTTCGGCAAAAAGGTAAACCAATGCAAGCCAGCGAAACAGATATTACATTTTCTATTGAAGGAAAAAAAGTGGTGCTGATAGATGATGTGCTTTATACCGGAAGAACCATTCGCGCTGCAATGGATGCCATGCTCGATTTTGGTCGGCCGTTTCATGTGGAATTGCTGGTGTTGATAGATAGAAGATTGCATCGCGATTTACCAATTCAAGCAACATACATTGGAAAAGTAATTGATTCCATTGCCGAAGAAAAAGTGAAAGTAGAGTGGCAAGAAGAAGATGGCGAAGACAAAGTGTGGATTGAATAAAACAAATAGAAACTTGAAGTGGTAGAAATGAGCAATGAGATGGGTTACGGGTTGATAGTTGCAGAAGGGCTAACACAGATAGATTTTAAAATCATTTCAAATTTTAGTTAACAATGAGCGCACTCAGTCAGAAGCATTTATTAGGTATAAAATACATAGAGCGATCTGATATTGAATTGATTTTAGAAACAGCCGCTCAGTTTAAAGAAGTTTTACAGCGTCCAATAAAGAAAGTTCCCTCGCTACGCGATATTACTATTGCCAATTTATTTTTTGAAGACTCTACTCGCACTCGCATTTCGTTTGAACTTGCCGAGAAAAGATTAAGTGCCGATACCATAAATTTTTCTGCATCCGGCTCCTCGGTTAAAAAAGGCGAAACGCTTTTAGATACAGTACGCAACATACTTGCCATGAAAGTAGATATGGTAGTGATGCGCCACAGTAGCAGCGGTGGACCGGTGTTTCTTTCGCAACATATTCCGGCAAGTATCATCAATGCCGGTGATGGCACCAACGAGCATCCCACACAAGCACTGTTAGATGCTTATTCTATGAAAGAGAAGTTTGGTTCACTCAAAGGGTTGAAAGTGCTGATAGTAGGAGACATCAAGCACTCGCGGGTGGCTGGTTCCAATATTCAATTGCTAAAAAAGGTGGGTGCCGAAGTAATGGTTTGCGGGCCGCCAACTTTGCTGCCAAAATACATTGATGAGTTGGGAGTAAAAACAGAGTTGAACTTAAAGAAAGCATTGCAGTGGTGCGATGTAGCCAATGTTTTGCGCATTCAATTAGAAAGAATGGATATTAAGTTTATTCCTTCGCTGCGCGAGTATTCCCTTTTTTATGGCATCAATCGCGAACTTTTAGATTCGCTGAATAAGAATATAACCATAATGCACCCGGGTCCCATAAATCGCGGTGTGGAGTTGAGTAGCGATGTTGCCGATAGCGGTCAAGCAATTATTCTGCAACAAGTAGAAAATGGGGTGGCGGTGCGCATGGCGGCTTTATATTTATTGGCAGGTAGGGGTTAGGCGCATCATCTAATAAGTTCATCTCTTATTATTCATTAACCTTTCAAGGTTTTTGAATATTTTCAACCTTGCTATGTATCTTTTCCAAGAAAACAATGTTGATTTTCCGCACCTCCATTTTAATGCACTAAAAGAGGAGTTGAATGCTATTCTCCTTACTTCGGGAGCTTCAGTTTTGTTACTTAACCGGAATCTTGAAGTGCAATATTTCTCGAACGAAATAGTTGAGTTGTATAACATCAAACCAGAAGATATAGGCAAAAAAATAAGTGAGATTCCAGGATATTTTAGTGAGTGCGATGTTAGTTTTTATGCCCAAAAAATATTTGAGAACAATGTTGGTTACCGAGGCAAGATAACTACTTCGCAAGGCAAGCATTATACCAAACGAATGCGCCCTTTTAAACATAGCAATGGCACTGTAAGTGGCGTAATTGTTGCTTTTACAGATATTACAGAGTTGGAAGATGCTCAAATTGCATTAGAAAAAAGCGAACAGCGATTTCGCGATATGGCAGAGTTGGCTGTTGATTATATGTTTGAAGTAAATGCAAAAGGAATTGTTACCTATGTAAGCCCCGGAATCAAAGAAATTTTGGGCTACGAACCCGAGGATGTATTGAATAAATATCTTGCTGAATTTATGCCGAAAGATGAAGGCAAAATGGTGCTGAAAGATATTCTGCACATTACCAAAACACAAGCCGATTATCCTCCGCTTACACATCACATCATCAAAAATGATGGAACGGTAATTATTGTTGAGTCGCGTGGAAGAGCAATTAAAGATAAAGATGGGAAAGTGCTTGGGTATAGAGGAATTAACCGCAACATCACCGAAAAAATTTCTGCCGAGCGCGAGCAAAGTCATCTTAACCAGTTGTTGGAAAGAAAAGTAGCACAGCGCACTTCAGAGCTTGAGGAAAATCAAAAGCAATTGGTAGAAGCACAACGCATTGGCAAGCTGGGTAGTTGGATATGGAATTTACAAACCCACTACAAAGTGTGGAGCGATATGATGTTTGAGATATTTGATGTGGATAAAACCCCCGATGTTTCTTTCGATGTTTTTAATGAACGCATTCATGAGGACGATCGCGATTTTATGAACGATGTAGAGCGCACAGCCATTGAAGGTGGCGATACGCATTATGTAGTTCAGTCGCGCATACGCAGAAGGAATAATGAAATCAGGTATATTGAAGCTACGGCTCATATTTATCGCGATGATACCGGAAAAGCAATAAAACTTATAGGCACAGCACAAGATATAACCGAATTAAAACAGCAAGAAGCCGAGCGCAGAAAATTGATTGCAGATTTAATGCAGCAGAATAAGGATCTACAACAATTCAGCTATATCATATCGCATAATTTGCGCGCACCGGTGGCAAATATTGTTGGCTTGGGCAAAATGTACCGTGTGGGCAGAATGGATGAGCGCAACGAAAAGATTGTAAAGAACATGCAGGAAAGTGCAGAAGATATTGATTCGGTAATAAAAGACCTTAGTAATATTCTTTCGCTGCGGTCGGGCATTGGTGCCGAAAAAGAGCTGATAAACATTCACGATATTTTTTCTACCGTTGTTAAAACACTGCATCCACAAATCGAGGAAGTGGGAGCAAAAATCACAAGCGATTTTGCAACTGCACCGAAGGTTTTTACAATAAAGAGCTACCTGCACAGCATTTTTTACAACTTGCTTTCTAATGCTTTAAAGTACCGAAGTCCCGAACGAAATTTAGAGATAAACGTATCGGCAGGTAAGCGTATAAATTATATGTGGATTTCGGTTCAAGACAATGGGCTTGGAATTGATACAGAAAAAAATCGAGAAAAACTTTTTGGTCTTTATCGAAGATTTCATCCGCAAATTGAAGGAAAAGGTATAGGTTTATACTTGGTAAAAGTGCAAGCAGAAACTATGGGCGGCTGGGTAGAAGTAGAAAGCGAACCCGGTATAGGCACAAAGTTTACGGTTTTTTTATCACTCAATTCTCTCACCCAAAATGACGTATGATGGAGCAGGTTTACATCATAGATGATGATAAGGCAAACAATTTTTTGTGCCGCTTGGTTTTAGAGGATGTTGGTATCAATCAACACGTTCATTCTTTTTATTTGGTGAATGATGCACTGAATGCACTGAAGCAAGCGATAGAAATTTCATCCTCTTTTCCCGATTTGATTTTGCTGGATATCAATCTTCCGGGTGCCGATGGATGGGATTTTTTAAATGTTTTTAGAAACTTTCCTCAGGAATATAAGATTCAATCAAAAGTGTTTTTATTGAGTTCTTCTATTTACCCCGATGACCAAGAACGAGCAAATGAGTATCCTGAAATTTTAGAGTTTTTACCAAAGCCGCTCACAATTGAACTTGTTGAAAGAATTAAACAACAGTATTTTGCGGCCGCTTATGTACGTCCGTAAAAGTATTATTGTTTGTTGCTTCGGCATTCTGTTTTTAGCACTTTGTTCGTGTTCTGAATCGCCTCAAAAAACAGTTTCTGTAAAGCGCGTGGTAGATGGTAAACTTATATTGTGCCCGCATTTGTGTTTGTGAATCAGCATGGCGACACGGTAACCAACAGTGATGTTGCAGGGAAAATTTTTGTAGCAGATTTCTTTTTTATCAATTGCCCAAGTATTTGCCCGAAAATGAAAGCGCAAATGTTGCGCGTGTATGAGCAATATCACAACAAAAAAGATTTTCTGATTTTATCGCATACCATTGACCCGAAGCGCGATACCGTAGAAGCATTAAATGCTTATGCAAATAAATTAGGTGTAAAAAACGGCTGGTATTTTTTGACAGGAAACAAAGAAGAGCTTTTTGCCATAGCCGATAAGTATTTGATAAGTGCCGAAGAAGACCCCGAAAGCCCGGGTGGTTTTGCACACAGTGGCAACTTTATCTTGGTAGATAGGCAGGGAAAAATCAGAGGATACTATGATGGAACAAATGAGGAGTCGGTAAGTAAATTGATTAAGGATATTGAGAAGTTGTAACACAAAAAAAGCGGATGATTAAATTGCTTAATTGGAAAGCAAGTAATACGTTCGTCAAAAATTTTATATCATAGCACTTCTCAATGAATTACATCCAAACACAATTTTCAAGTTTGTAAACACCCGTGGCGCAAAGTCTTTTTCAAAAGCTGAGGGTTCTCGCGTTTTTTTTGTATCTAACCGCTACACAGATTTAAGTGGCGCACAGCTTACAATGCTGGAAACCTCAGAGCCTTTGCTTTATACAACTCTTTTAAGCAGGGTTGGTGAAGAAAATGAATTGGCTTTGATGGAGGCAGATATTGCGGCTTTCAAAGCCGGCTCTGATTTTTATACCGATGAAGATAACTTTCCGGATAACTATTCTGAATTTACAAAAATTGCAGAATGGATGGATGCAAACGGAGCTACCGCGCCAAGAGCGGACTGGATTGAAACCATTGAAGATATTTTAGAAGATACTATTATCAGTTATGCCGCTTCGGATGCAGCATTGATTGCTGAATTTCGTATTTGGGATAATTTAATTGTGCATTTTTTCAGAGGAAAAGCGGAGTTGGTTCCTGCATTATGTAAAACCCTTTCAATTTTACAAATCATCAGGCGGATTGCCGATTCGGATGGCTTTTTGGAATCTAACAAGCAGCTAAGAGATGCCTACACTGCGCAGCCGCTTATTTCGGAATGGCTGAGAAAAGCATTCAATGAATATGCGCTAAACCCCGATGGTGGCGTTAATGAAACACCCGAGCCGGAAGATAATACTGAATGGGAAGCTGCTTTAGACCGTTTTAATAAGCTGAAAAAAGCCGTAAAAGAAATTAACCGCGCTCTGGAGTTAAAGTGGATGAAGCAGGCGCAGGCTTTGGAAAATCAGGAAATACCGAATCCGGAAGACCCCGAGTATGAACCGCCCATAGCTACAACAGGCGAAAGTCCTTACAATTTGTACCCCGCTGATATTACTCCGCTAAGCGAAGATACACAGGATATTATTGATGAAAGTGGCGTAACCAACGGTGAGAAAACCAATGCAAAATATGTGCTGAGCTTTGTGGAGGAGCAATTAGATACAGCAAGAATTCAAGTCGTTGGTAATGGCAAACCCGATATGGATGGCGGAAACAGTAAAATAACTTACACCGTTACTCATGATAATTCAAATATTGTTTCTTCACAAACTGTTTGTGATGGCGAAAAGATACCTTCGCTTCCCGACCCATGTTCAATGCCCAATCCGGTTGAATTTCCATTTAACAACCGCAGTAATATCAGTTCTGTTTTTGTAGGTGATTTAATTGTTACTAAGCAGCAGCTTATTAAGTATGCATTGGGCGAAGTGGCGCATATTGAAAATGTGATGCTGGGTGAGTTGCGCCAAAGAGAATACAGGCGATTTAACCGTGTAGAGCAAAAAGAAGAAATAGAAACTAAAACCACCACCGAAACCGTGCGCTCGAAAGGATAAAGGAAGAAGTGCGCACTTTAAAATCGGTTACTATAATTAACGAAACCGAAGATAAAACCTTCCATGAGTATAATAATGGAATAAAAGAATATGCCGGAACAGATGCTACACCCGACCATGTAAATGGCGTTTACCGTTGGGTGGACAAGTATTACCTGAACAAATTAGTGAACTATGGCAGGCGTTTGTTTTTTGAGTTTATGATACCGGAGCCTGCAAACTTTTATCTGTTCCGCCTGCTCAAAAAATCTATGGATGAAACTAAGGCTTTTGAAATGCCATTGCACCCTGCAAAGTTAAATTTGAAATACAAAGGCAGCGATGGAAGCACACCTCTCGCGCCAAAAGGAATTAACAGCGCTGATGATATTGATGAGATTAACTATAAGTTTCTGGCGGCATATTATGGAGTAGAGGGGATTGATATTTATCCGGAACAGACAAAAACTATTGGTTTAGGGATAGCTAAAGTTTCATCTGAGGGGAGTTCTTCAGCCGACACTGATTTTAGTGATAACCAGTCTTTGGTTGTTCCTGCCGGTTATGTGTCTGGTAATGCCGTGGTTAGTTTCAATTCATCTGGTGAAGCAGGGAGCGGCTTTTATCTCTTTGTCGGAGGCGATAGTAGCCTTTACAACGGCAATATGGTGGTGCAAGCTGTAAGTCGTTCTTTTACTAATATTGGTAAATATAAAGGGGGAAGCGTTATCCCTGTTTCGGGTAAATCTTGGTCAACAGGCTCAAAGAAAAAAGCATTTGCTGTAAATATTAACGTTGAATGTACCATCACCTCCGAAGCCATCACGGCTTGGAAAATAAAAGTGTATGAAAAAATAATGCAGGCATATAACCGCAAGCAGCAGGAGTTTAACGAATGGCTGCAACAGCAAAAAGCGCAGAGCGATTTTGACGGTCAGGAGATACAAGGCAACAACCCCGAAATAAACAGGCAGATAGAAAAAGAGGAACTTAAAAAACGTTCGCTGGAACTTTTTACAGGGCAGCGTTGGGAAAGCTTTGATTCAGCAGTTAATTCCCTGTATAATGTATCTAAATACCCTGAAATACTGTTTGAAGAATCGCAGAAGGAGGGCATACTTGCAAAGTTTTTTGAAACAGCTTTTGACTGGGAAAACATTACCTATGAGCTGTATCCATATTATTACGGCAAAAAGGCAAACTGGTGCAGCATTACTCAACTGCGCGACAACGACCCTATTTTTGCCAATTTTTTGAAAGCGGGTTTTGCAAGGGTATTGGTGCCTGTAACGCCAAAATATGAAGAGTGCTTGCTCTTATTTGCCGCTTTCAGGGGAATCAATTATCCGGGTGAGCTTTATAACTGGTTAAACATGAATGGCTTGGGGGCTACCGGCATTGGTTTGGATGCCCAATTTTATACAAATCTTCTCGCAGACATCGTAGAAGGCAGAGAGCTGAAAGAAGAAACGGGGGATGTAGTAGGCACATACATACAAAAAGTTCCTACAAATTTGGTTTACTTAGCATCGTTAATAGATGGGCATGGCACACCGGACTTGCCGGATAACAGCGCTGATGCACAGATTGCACCCAATATTACGGGTATTTCGATACCTAACACAACTATCAATTACGCAAACTGATTTTTAAAATAAACAAAGCATCAACAATGAACAAAACAATCATCTTAATTTCAGCAATTACAATCGGTACATTATTTACCATCACATCTTGCGCTAAGAAAGGCTGCACAGACAGCAAAGCGCAAAACTATGATTCAGCAGCAAAAACAGATGATGGCTCGTGTTCCTATCCTGCCGATAAGTTCGTAGGAAGTTTCAAAATAAAAGATTCTATTTTTAATTTTGATGGATTTAGTTACACTTTTCTAAAAATTGAAAATTACACGTCAATTACAGAGAAAATTGATAGCCTGCCCAATAAAATAAAAATAAAAAATTTTGCTTCAGTTGGATATGATGTAGTAGGCACATTTTCAGGTAATGATATAGTTTTTAGTGAATCTATTACCGGAGCAAGTGGTGATGGAACACTCTTAAATGATACATTGCATTTTAAGTTTCAAGATTTCTATTTTCACTCCGGCTTCGGCATCAAACAACCTTAACGAATCATGTCCACCATCAACGTCTATCAATTAGTGGATCCAGCCACCATGTATCGCAACCGCTTTGCGCTCAAAGCGGTATTCGATTACGCATGGCGCGGCAGCCACGAAGTGGAGGTGGACAAAACCACAGGCTTTCTCTATGTGCGCAGAAAAGGAATAACTGCCACCGGCTTGCCCATCATTGAAGAAAAAGCCAAACAAAAAGTGCAGCAATTGCTTTTAGCTTTTGATGCAGCTTGTGCCAAACACAAGGAGTTGCAGAAAACAGGAGTGAAGGAATTGTTTGGCAACATGAAATTGATAGCATCAAAAGGTGAAATAGTGA
>CAZYXR010000090.1:0-11824 GCA_964650845.1 uncultured Chitinophagaceae bacterium | reverse complement strand
CAGATTATGCAAAACATGGTTTGATGCCACAAATGGGTACTGTATTTAAACCTGAAGAATTTTTTTTGTTGAATTTGGGTTGCGTGCTGCCTTTTTTAGAAGGTAAAGAGAAATTGCCTGTAAAGGTTTCGGTTTCCAAGCCTGCTGTACTTAATGGTTTTTCGCCATTACGCAAATCGGTTGATGCTCAAAATGCTGAAACTTATGTTGCAAGTAATTACTTAGCCTTAATAGATAATCCCATTGTGTTTACAAATGGTTACGAGATAACTTTTCGTTCGGGAGGAACCGTGTTTCATTGCATTGCCAATGCTTACGGTAAACTCAGCGACCAATTGCTGATGAAAACCTTGAAGCCTGTGTGCGATGGCATTACCAAGTTTTGTAAAGGTTACCCCGTAAAAGACTATTATTTTTTTATCCTTTTACTCGATTCAAACGATACTAAAACTCGCCTAAGCGAAGAAGATTTTGGTGCGATGCAGCATTCGGCTTCTACCGTAATGGTGTTAAAGAATTATCAAGATAATTATAAGCTGCAACGCGAAATTCAAGCCACCGCATCGCACGAGTTGTTTCATTTGTTTCAACCTTTAAATATCAAAACCGACCTGAACAGCAAGTTGAATATGCGTGCGAAAGTGCAAACTGCTCACCTGTGGTTTTACGAGGGCGTTACAGAATATTTTTCGTTGTTGATGCAAATGCGCGAAGACCTTATTACACAAACAGAGTTTATTACCGAAATGCGCAACAAGATGAGTTTAATGCAATTTTATGAACCTTTTTCGCTTACCGAGCAGAGCGAAAAAAGCTTGATGTCGGGCAATGAGACTGTGTATCGAAACTTTTATTATAAAGGTGCTGTGGTTGCTATGATGCTTGATTTGCGATTGTTAGAGCTAAGTCAAGGGCAGTTAAATTTGCAAGAACTCTTGCTGCGGTTTAAACGCAGTATGAACGAAAACTATGTAGTGAAAGATGAAGAACTAATTACAGAATTGGTGCGAATTTCTTCGTTTACCGAACTCAATGATTTTTTCAATGACTTTGTTGGCGGCACAAAAGCAGTTGATTTCAATAAATTTTTACCATTGATAGGTTGGATATATGAACCTATTCGCGAAGATACATCGCAGATGTATGTAAATGCAGCGTACCGATACGACAAAGGCAGCAAAAATATTTACGTTACCAATATCAATATCGATCAAATTGGTATTCAGGAAGGTGATGTGCTTTTGAAGATTAACAATAAGAAAGTTTACAAAGACAACATTGATGAGTTGATGGATAAAATTTCCAATACAAACTACAATAGGTCGGTTACCTTTTTGGTAAAAAGAAAAGGTCAAGAACTTAAACTCACGGGCAAACCTCTTGTAGTAAACAAAACTCAACGCAATGTTGTAAAAGTTGAAAAACGCCCCGCCCCCGACAAACAATTTTATCGAAACGTTTATAAGAGCGGTCAGTTAAGTACAGGTAAACCGTATCGCTTGTTGAATTGATGTGAAGTGTACTATCAGTTTTTAATGATGTGCGCAGATTCAAAAGCAACAATTCCACAGCGCGCTTATTGATTCAGTTAGCAAAAGTAACTGAATGTGTTTTCGTAGATTTTCAAACACAATTTAGCAAGCATAAAAAAGGGCTGTTCAATTTCTGAATAGCCTTTTTTGAAATATTGCTTAGGCAACAAGTTTACTTTGCAACGGTAAACAATCTGCTATAAGTACGTTTTTTATTTACGGTTGCTGTCATCAAATAATTTCCAGCCGGAAGACCCGAAAAATCAAACTCTACATCAGAGTCGCCTTTTGGCACATCTTTATAACTTCTTGTTCTTAGCACTCTGCCAGGCATATCAATAACTCTAACATCTACCTCGGCATTAGCTTCTAATTCAAGTTTTACTTTAGAATTTGCATTAGCCGGGTTAGGGTAAACAATCAAACCAGTAATGCCGCCTTCTTTTGTGTTTTCAAGATTTTTTACATTCGAAACAATACCAGGAGTTGTGTTGCAACCTGCCGGAGTAAGCGCGGTAGTACGCCACATGCCACGACCATGGGTGCCTGCGTAAATAACACCACATTGGTCTTCATACAATGGTAATTGACGTAGTCTGTAAACCGGAACACGAGGCATTTTTAAGTTTGGATCGGCAACACTTGTTTGTTCGTGCCAAGTAAAACCTTGGTCGAACGAAGCCCAAATACCAAACTCGGTAGCGATAACATAATTACTTGAATTGTTAGCATCAATTACCACATCATACACAGGGAAGTTTGGCAAATCGCCTTGAATTGCCGTCCAAGTAACACCACCATTAAAAGATTGATAAACATGCGGCTGATTTGTATTAGAATAGCCTGAAACTACAGCTACAACGTGGTCGGGATCGTTTTGATCAACTGCAATTCCATCAATTGCTCTGTTGTTTGCTACGGTGTATGTAGTAACTTTTATCTTGGTTGGAGTAACCGGTAACGACCCAGTAGAGTAGGTATATTGCGCAGTATTTAAACTGTCGACTTTTACAACCCTGCCCGATGCAGTACCAGCATATAAACGATTGCCATCGCTTGATGCCGCAAAACTTTGGGTGTATCCTGTTACCGTAGCAAGATTAAACCATTTAGGAGCATTGGTAAAGTCAAGTATATCGTTTGTCATCCAAATAGAATTTAAACAAGAAACAAAAAAACGAGCCTTAACGTAGTCGTGATATTTTGTACCTGTTACTTCGCTTAGTTTTTGCCCTGCTTGCAATTCTTGTCCGGCAGCCAATGTTACTGCTTGAAGCAAGAACCCTGTTGCACTTTTTACATATACTGTTGATCCAGAGCCGTAGTATTTATCGGCTGTAAAATCTACACTGTCGGGGCTGTCGAATGCCTTAGTTGTTTCGTGTAAGTAAAATGGGGTAATGAACTGGCAACAGTTGCTACCTCCACAAAATGATGGTTGACCAGCATTGCCTGGGTCAATTTTTATATCAAATGGAGAACCGAATGTACCACGTTTTCCACCGTTTTGCGAGCGACCAATTGCTCCGTAATAAACGCCTCCGAAATATGCATTTGGATTAAGGTGCGAAATTTCTGTATAAATACCATCGCCACCTCTCACATCTTCTCCTGCCATTTTTGTATTGCCCAAAAAGTTTACAAGAATAGTTCCATTGTCTTGAGTTCCGCCCATTACTTCTCCGGTTCTTGCTGCAGCAACCGAATAGAATTGGGTAACGTTAAAATTCTTATTGCGAATACGAAATTCGGGATAAGGGAAGCTGCTCAACGCTTTGGTAGTTTTGTAAATACCGCCATCGCAGCCTAAATACATTACTTCAGGATTAAAAGGATCGAAAGCAATAGCATGTTTATCGGGGTGAATATAAAACGGGTTTGATATTTGCCCACCTAAACCTACATCTGCAAGTTTTACTCCAGTGCCGCTGCCATAGGTGTAAAAATCAACTCCACCCATATAAACTTTATAAGCATCTGCCGGAGAAACCGCAAGTACATTATCGTACCAGCCTTGGTTTTGATCGCCAAATGGGTCGAAGTTTACGCTCTTAGTTGCCACAACTTTCCACGTAGCTCCGCGGTCGGTAGTTTGGTAAAGACCGTGAGTTGCTCCAAAGTTTGTGCCCGATTCGGCAATCAACATGTATGCTACATCGGCATCGGAAGGTGCTGTAGCTAATTCAATTCTACCACGCAACGATGGAAAGCCTGGGTTGTTAGTATTGCTCAATACTTCCCAAGAAGCTCCACCATCAATAGAGCGAACTACTCTTCGACCAGCTTCTGGTGGCGATGAAGAGCCTGTAACTGAGGCAATAACAAAGTTAGGATCTGAAGACCATTTCACATCTGCGCAAGGTTGTTTTGCTTGGGCGGCACTTAAACCTGTTGGCTGAATTAGTTGCCACGAATCGCCACCATCAACAGTTTCGTACAAACCACCCTGTGTAGCAACCACTAAGTGTGCATTCGACCACAATTGGCTGTTTGGGCTTGGGTCGGCAGCAATTCTATTTACTACTGCAAAATCTTCTGTTTTATTGAATGTACTAGTTAGTGTAGATAAAGTTGTAGATTGAAGACTTTCCCATTCGGTTTCGCCATTTTTTAGTCGGTAGATTCCATTTCCTGCCGAGCCCGAATTTTTTGCATTTCCTCCGGCCGAGTTAGCCGATGGCCCAACTTGTGCAAGTCCTTCGCCTGTACCTACATAAATGGTTCCATCGCCAATTTGTGCAATGCATGAAACCGGTAAAAATTCTACAGAATTTGCTTTTATTTTAAAGTCGTAGTTCCAGTTCGCGCCACCGTCAGTGCTTTTCCATACACCTCCAGCTACACCACCAGCCCATACTGTATTGCCGGTAGGGTCGCGCCTGTCCACTAAAATTGCACGTGTGCGTCCGCCAATATTATCGGGACCCAACTCCTCCCATACCAAAGATTGATTTCTGGCTGATGGATTGCTTAATGTAAGTTTTGCATTTGCTTGTTTAAGCGCATTCAAGTAATACTCTGGCTTAAACTCTCCGTTTTCATCAGCAATTTTGCTTTGACGATGTTCTGAAGCTCCCATTGCCAAACGGGCTTTCTCTTGATAGTTTTTTTTCTTTTTTCCTTTCTCTAAAATAAATTCATTCGGCTCGGAATGAAGGATTTGGAAAACAGTTGCACCACATACAAGTAGCCCTATTGCAGGCAGAATGTAGAATGCTTTTTTCATCTTTATAATCAATTTTTGTTTACAAATAATTTACTACACGAATATACACCTAATACTCAGGAATGTATTAAAGGGCGCAAGAATATGACAAAAGTATGACAAATTCGAAGTGTTTTTATTACCACCTTTTGCCAAATTGAAATGATAAATACGCTGAAAAACGGTAGAAGCGATTTTGCCTGTTGATAAGCGTAGGTAACTGCTTGTAATAAAAGTCGGCCATTACGCCTGCTTCAAGTGCTTTTACATACTCATCCCGCGTTCCCCAATCAAAGTTTATTCCAGTTTTTACATGTAAGCCAGGTACGGGTTGCATTTGATTCATGCCTTTGCTAATAGATGATGCTTCGCTGATATATTCTTTATTGATGAACTTGCTTTTATTGGCTTCAGAATATCTTTCGGAACGTACATCAACAAAGCCTCCTGCAATAGTATCTGTTGGGTATTTTAAATCTAAATAGTATGGTTTTAATAATCCTAACGATATGCCACCCAATATCATATATGAAAATCTAACACCATTGCGCCTTGCTTTATCGGCAAATGTTCTGCGCAAGCCATATCCGAACCGAATTGTGTGAAGTTGATTTTGCATTCCGTAGAAGTAATCGCGCCCCGATTCTTTTCCAACAGGAATGGCTTTTTCCTTTTTTAATTTATAGTCCATGAAGTATTGGTACTCCAATTGAATAAAGCGTGTTTTATAAATGTTTTTTATCCAACCAAACTCGGTGAAAATACTGAAACCATTGGTTTGTATTCGTATGCCACCACTCATTTCTTTGCGATAAACATATTCATCGTTTGGGTTGTATATGCGTTCTTTTTTTTGTGCATGAAGCAATGTTGGCAATACCAATAAGAGAAAAAATAAGCAACGCATTGACACTGTAACTTTGGCTCGAAAGAAATGAAATGTTATTTTGAACGAAAATAAGATTACGATATTACAACTTTGCCTGCAATATATTCGCTTTGCGATTTCAATAAACAAATAAATTATGACTTCAAAAGTATTATACGAAGGAAATTTACGCACTGTAGCAACTCATTTGGCATCGAGTAATTCTATTGTTACCGATGCGCCCATTGATAATCATGGTAGGGGAGAAGCATTTTCGCCAACAGATTTAGTTGCCACTGCGCTGGGCAGTTGTATGCTTACTGTAATGGGCATAAAAGCAAATGATTTGGCAGTAGATTTAGTGGGTGCTGTTGTTTATATCACCAAAATTATGGGAACAGAGCCGCGAAGAATTATTGAGATAAAAGTAAGGTTTGAATTGAAAGGGAAAATTGTTTCGGATAAAGATAGAACAATACTTGAACGCATTGCGCGCACATGTCCGGTGTTGGAATCCTTGCATCCTGATTTAAAAAAGGATGTTGAATTTACTTGGGAGTAATAGTTTTTTTACTGCCATCTTTTTTGCCCTGCACTTGCTCCATTTGGCTTATCAAATTCTATTTCTACCTTTCGTTTTCTAAAAAAAAACGGATTTATGCATAGAATACTTTTACTCATTGTTTTCCTTTCTTTATTTGTTTCAAATAATGTTGTAGCCCAGTGCCAAGGAGGAAGATATTACGATAGTCTTTTTGCCGTAGTAGGGCCTACAACGGTACAGTATGGTGGTAATACCAAAGTTGGTGGCAGCTATCAAAATCTTTACGTTGATATTTTTCAACCCCAAGGCGATACTTTTTCTCGAAGGCCGTTAATCATTCTTGCATTTGGAGGTAGTTTTACTTTTGGTTTTCGCCAAAGCCCCGATATAGTGCAGATATGTAAAGCCTTTGCTAAGAAGGGTTACGTAACAGCCAGTATTGATTATCGTGTAGGTTTTGACGGTGGCAACAGCAACGATACCGATACCAATCAATTCAAAGCCTTGATGCGTGCTGCGCAAGATATGCGCGCTTCCATTCGTTACTTTTATAAGGATGCTGCTACGGTAAATACTTTTAGAATAGATACCCATCAAATTTTTATTGGCGGTGTAAGTGCCGGTGGTTTTACGGCATTGAATTTAGCTTATGGTAAAGCAGATACTTTATCTCGCGCAAGGCCTGGTTTTGTAGATCAAGCACTCATTGATGTAGGGGGAATAACCGGTATAAGCGGAAATGCCGGCTACAGCGAAAAGGTAAAAGGTGTAATTAACTTGTGTGGTGCAATTGCTGATACTGTTTGGTTGATGCCTGGCGACCCAATTCTTTGTGGCGTGCATGGCACTTCCGATTCGTTAGTGCCTTGTTATTTTGATAGCGCAAAGGCCGCAGTTAGCGTAGAGGCATTGATGTTTGGCTCGGGCGATTTGATTAGGCGAGCGCAAAATGTTGGCATAGCTCATTCGCTTTATTTGTTTAATGGTGCCGGGCACGCGCCATTTCTATTGGGTGGCAATAGTACGCAATTGTATATGGATACAACAATTAGCGTTGTTAGAGATTTTTTATCGCAGCATACAGTTTGCAATCCAATGTATTCTTCGGTTGAAAACTTAGAAAGTGATGCTTTGGTTGCTGTGTATCCGAACCCTGCTAACGATTTTGTAACTATTTCATCCGCAAGTAATGCTTTGCTAAATGTTGAAGTGTGCGAGATTTCGGGTAGTGTGTTATTAAAACAAAGCATTGCCCCGCGTACAGAAGTTAAGATTTCTACAAATGATGTATTGTCTGGACTAAAATTGATTTTCATAAAAGATGAAAACAATAAGATTATCAGGGTGCAAAAAATTGTGTTTGCACGATAAATCAAAGAGGTTTTTAGGGTAATATAATATTGAACTATTGTCAGTAGCATTTTGTATTGCTACAGTTTATTTTGTTCAAAAAAACCTGTGCATTATTTCTTATAAGTTTTTTAGTTTGCAGAAAATATAAACATGAAACAACTTCAATACATTGCACTGATTGCAATAGTAATAGGAACTCAAAGCTGTAGTAAACTAAATTTGTTTACTATTCAAGATGATATAAACCTTGGTAAACAAACAGTGCAACAAATTGCGAGCGACCCTGCCGAGTATCCAATTTTAAATGAAGCTACCAACCAAGCAGCTTACGCTTATTTGTATGGTATGCGCGATGCAATTCTTGCCAGCAGTGAGATTGAGCACAAAAATGATTTTGAATGGAAGTTGTATATCATTAAGCGCGATGACATACAAAATGCTTTTTGCACGCCAGGCGGCTACATTTATGTTTACTCAGGCTTGATGAAGTATTTGGATGATGCATCTTCGTTGGCAGGAGTGATTGGACACGAAATGGCTCATGCCGATAAAAGACATTCTACTCGCCAAATGACAGAGCAGTATGGTATTGAAACGCTACTTTCTTTTATTGGTGGAAACGCCCAACAAATTGCATCTATTTCAGCACAATTGATTTCGCTTAAATTTAGCCGTAATCACGAAACAGAATCTGATACGTATTCGGTAAAATATCTTTGCCCAACCAAGTATCGTGCAGATGGTGCAGCAGATTTTTTTGAAAAAATTGGTAGCCAAGGCATTCCTGCGTTTTTGAGTACACACCCCGACCCGGGCGATAGAGTTGCAAACATCAAAAAGCAAAAAACAGAATTGTCTTGCAGTGATGCCGACAACTTTACACCAACCGAAGAAATAACTTCATACAACCAATTTAAGGCTGCATTGAATTAGTATTACTTGAGTTTTTTTTCGGCAATTGCTTCAGCAAACCAAGTGTATTCCGAGATGAATTTTTTGATGTTAGTATCTAAAAATTCATCTTTTACATCGCCCGTTTCATCAATAGAATTGTGAATGGTTGATACAATTAGTTTTTGTGGCATAGCGTAAGCACCAAGCGACAAAACGAGTTGTTGCATTTCGGTAGAGGCATTTATGCCGCCAAACCTACCGGTGGAAACGCTTGCAACGGCAATAGGTTTGCGCAAAAATTCCTTCCAAAAATAGTCTAAGAAGTTTTTTAGTGCACCGCTATAACTTCCGTGATATTCGGGTGAAACAAAAATCATGGCATCGGCACTATCTAAAATTTTTTGTGTTGTGTTAATTTCGGTAAGTGGTGTTTCCAGTTTTCCAAAACGCTCTTCTGCAACCGGAATATTGTAGGTGGCAATATCTAAAATTTGTGTGTTGGAGTAGCCTGCATCTATTAATCTTTTATGCAATTCTATTGATACTTTGTGTGTTTGGCGACCTTTTCTGATACTGCCGGATATTATTACTGTATTAAGAGTTTTCATTAGTGTTTTTTCAAAAATTGATGCTTGTTTATACTGTTCTTGGAAACCATTTTACTTCTTCTACACCTAAATCTTTTGCTGTTTTTCTGCCAAGTACAAACAGGTAGTCGGATAAACGATTGAGATATTTGATAATGAGCGGAGCAATTTCAGTTTGGTGGCCAAGTGCTACGGCAAGCCTTTCGGCTCTGCGGCAAATGGTGCGCGCCAAATGGCAATAACTTACATGAACGTGTCCGCCCGGTAAAACAAAATGTGTTAGCGGAGCAAGTTCTTTTTCCATGCTATCAATAGCTTGTTCTAAAAGTTCAATATCGGCCTCGTGTAAATCGGGAACTTTTTTGAAATTTCCATCGGGGGCGCTGGCAAGTGTTGCGCCAATTGTAAACAGCCTGTCTTGAATTTCTTTCAATACATTTTTTTGTCTTTCATCTGTTTGTACATCGCGCACTAAACCTATGTAAGAATTTACTTCATCAATGGTGCCGTAGGCTTCAATTCTTAATGCGCTTTTAGCAACACGCTTGCCTCCCAAAAGCGAGGTTTCTCCAATATCGCCAGTTTTCGTGTATATTTTCATGTTGTAAAATTTATGACCTACAAAGTTGCAAGTTTGCTTGGTAGCAAGCCGTTGTTCTTTTAGGGCTTGGTGAATGCTTGTGTACTAATGTGCAGCAAAGCTCTTCTCCGGAATATTTTCGTTGTCAGATTCAATTAAGCCGTCTCGCAATCGTAAAATTCGTTTTGCATGGCGCGCAATATCTTCTTCGTGCGTTACTAAAATTACAGTGTTGCCTCCATTGTTGATGGCTTCAAAAATATTCATGATTTCATAGCTGGTTTTGGTATCCAAATTGCCGGTAGGTTCATCGGCAAGAATAATAGATGGATTGTTTACCAAAGCTCTGGCAATTGCCACACGCTGCCTTTGCCCTCCCGAAAGCTGATTCGGTTTATGGTCCATTCGCTCTTTTAGGCCTACCAGTTCCATTACATGTTCGCTGCGCTCTCTGCGCTCTTTTGCGCTCATGCCGGCATACACCAGTGGCAATGCAACGTTTTCTAATGAACTTAATCGAGGAAGTAGATTAAAAGTTTGAAACACAAAGCCAATTTCTTTGTTGCGAATATGAGCCAATTCGTCATCGTCCATTTTGCTTACTTCTTTACCGTTCAACGAGTAAGTGCCGGATGTAGGCGTATCTAAACAACCCAAAATATTCATCAATGTTGATTTGCCCGAACCCGAAGGACCCATCAATGCAACATATTCATTGCGAAAAATACCGAGCGAAACATCAGCTAAAGCAGCAATTAACTGATTGCCCATGATGTATTCCTTTTTAATATGCTGTATGTCTATTACAATATTTTTATCGCTCACTGATACTTTGTTTTCAACGCCTGCGAAGAAAGGAGATTTTTTCAGCAAACAGCAAATATGAATGGCTACCCAAAATTTAAGGGATGAAAAATAACCTCAGTTACCGATAAATTTACTTTGCTTGACTTTTGTTAAAGCCAAAAAAGAAAACACCCCACGCTAAAATGGTAATTGCTCCTGCTGCAACAATGGGCAATGCTGCACCAAAACTCACCAACACACCAGCAATAAGTGGTGGAATAGCAAAGGCAACACTTTGTACCGATTGCTGAATACCGAGAATTTCTCCTTGCGTTTCTTTTGAGCTTAACTGCGAAATGATACTTGTAATATTTGGTCCCGTTACACCTTGCGCTAATGCCACAAATGGATGCACCACGAGCAGCCACTTCCATTCGTTGGGCAAAAGAATGGCCAACAATGCAACTCCCATCCACAGCAAGCTTACGCGCAATACTTTTTCGGGTAAAAACCGCACCGACACCACCCTGTTTACCACACCTTGCGTAAATGCAATCCACAAGCCGATATAACCAAAGAGCATACCGATTTGTTTTTGATTGAAATCGAATTCTTTGATAAGATAAACTTGAAAAAACTGCATGAAAAAACTAAAGCCGAAAGTTTGTAAAAACAAAGTGAGCAGAATTACCCTCATTTCAACCAATGCAAAGGCTTTTTTTATGTTTTTAAAACCCATCATAACATTTAGTTCACCCTCACCGCTTGGTTTAAATGTTTCGGGAAACTGTTTTGCAACGTAGTAGAAGTTTAATGCCGATAATGCCGCGGTGAACCAAAGTGGAGTGGCGTAATCTAACCACGGAAACCACTCTGTTGGTTCGGCTAAAACGCCACCAATAAAAGGCCCCAGAATAAAACCCATGCCAAATGCCATACCCACTAAGCCAAAGTTTTTAGCTCGATCTTTAGGTTCGCTTATATCGGCTAACGATGCTAATACAATTGCAATGTTTCCACCCATGAAGCCTGGTAGAATTCGAGCTATAAACAATAGCCAAATCAATTTGAATTGAATTGCTAATGCAAAGCAGATGTAGCCAACAAAAGTTCCTATTATGCTTATTTGCAGAATTTTTTTTCTGCCGTTTTTATCGGCAAGTGCACCAAGTATAGGTGCGCCAAAAAATTGTGCTACTGCAAATGAAGCAGCAAGAACACCGTAGATTATGTTTCTTGTTGGCTCGGCAGTATCTAAAGGCAACATGCCGTGCTCGTTACGAATAACAAGTGGTGCAAAAATTGGAATGATAATGCCAACCCCCAACATATCAATAAACACAGTGATAAACACAGCAAGTATTGGTGATAGCTTTTTGTTTTTCATTGTTGCAAAGCTTCGTGAAAAGAAAAAAGCCTTTCGAGAACGAAAGGCTTTTTAAAAAGTATGTTAGTGTATGTTAGGCAACTGCAAC
>CAZYXR010000089.1:0-12038 GCA_964650845.1 uncultured Chitinophagaceae bacterium | reverse complement strand
TGACAGAACAAAACACAAAAAGCGGCAAGGCATCCAAAATTTGGATGCCTTCCTGCTTTTAAACTTGTTCGCTGCCGCTAAGAAAATGTGTGTCAATTCGGGGCAAACATCATCAAAGCAATCTGAATGCTTTATTGGAACTTTAAACAAGTTCAAAGACAAGACTTTACATCTGTTATTATCTGAAAATAATATACTGCAATGGCATCATATATTCTACCTTCGCCAGTAAATATTCTGATGTTGCAATGATTCGTACTTTTTACTTTTTACTATTCGCATTTTTCATTTTATCGGCTGCTGCGCAAATCAACGATGCTGCGCGGGTTACACTTTCTCCGGCATACAAACCATTTTATCATGGCGTGGCAAGTGGCGACCCTTTAGCAGATAAAATAATGTTGTGGACACGCTGCACACCCGATACTGGTATAAGCGGCTCGTTGGATGTTTATTGGCAAATTGCTACCGATACCAATTTTTCAAACATTGTGAACTATGGTTTTGCCAAAGCATTGCCCGAAAACGATTACACCGTAAAAGTAGATGCTTGTGGACTGCAACCCAACACTTGGTATTACTATGTTTTTCAGCACAATGGACAAAATTCTATTACCGGACGCACCCGCACCGCACCGTTAGAAACTTCACAAAACGATAGTGCACGATTTGCCGTAGTTAGCTGTGCCGATTTTAAAAACGGATATTTTAATGCCTACCAAAACATTGCAGATAGAAATGATGTAGATGCTGTGATTCATTTGGGCGATTACATTTATGAATATGCAAACAGTGGTGGCAACAGCGGCAGAACGGTAGAACCGGTAAATGAAATTATTACACAGAGCGATTACCGGCTGCGCCATTCTAATCAAAAGTTAGATTATCAATTGAAACGCTGCCACCAAATGTATCCTTTTATTTGCGTGTGGGATGACCACGAAACAGCCAACAACAGTTGGCGCGATGGTGCAGAAAATCACCAAGCAAACGAAGGGCCGTGGAGCGCACGCAAATGGAATGGCGTAAACGCTTATTATGAGTGGATACCAATTCGCAGACCCGATTTGGCAGATTCTTTTCGCATTTACAGAAACTTTAAATGGGGTAAACTGGCAAACCTTGTTATGTTAGATTCGCGCCTTTACGACCGCGATGAAGTAGATGGCGGCAAGCGAAACGATTCTACACATCACCTGCTGGGGCCGGTGCAACAAAACTGGATGTTGCAACAGTTGAGCGACACCACATCGCAATGGAAAATTATTGGTAATCAGGTAATGTTTGCTCCGCTAACTGTTTTTGGCGCTCCGGTAAACAACGACCAGTGGGATGGCTACGCCTTTCAGCGCAATAAAGTACAAAACCATATTTTGAACAACAATATAAATGATGTTGTGATTATTACCGGAGACATCCACACCTCGTGGGCAAATGATGTGCCGGGTGCAAACTACAATGCAAACACAGGAGCCGGGTCGGTGTGTGTGGAATTTGTGGGCAGCAGTATTACCTCGGCTAACTCGCCTTTGCCCGTAGGTATTTCGCTGATAAAATCGTTGAACCCGCACATGAAATACATCAACTTAGATGATTTTGGATACTACACTTTAGATTTAAAAAAGAACCGCACACAAGCCGATTATCGCTACTTGCCAATCAATCAAATTTCTTCTACAGTTACCAATGGCGAAAGTTGGTATGTAAACAAAAACGAAAGGTTTTTGCGCAAAGCAACTGCACAAATTGCTGCACCAAAAATTGCTGCACCGGTGCCATCTTTGTGGCCAAACAACACAATTCCTTTTGCAAAAATAGAACGAGTGAAAACCATTACGATTCATCAAAACAATGCTGTTTCGGTTGCTGTAATTCCAAATGCTGCGGTGTGCCCGGCTATTGGATTAAGTATAATAGATGATGCAAACTATGGCAGCAACACCATTGTTGCCGGCAGCGATGTTTTGTACCAACCACAACATAATTTTACCGGAAAGGATACTATTTTGCTTGCCGTGTGCGAAAGTTTGAATCCGATTCAATGCGACACCGTTTCTATAATAATTGATGTATTGCCAAATATAAAAACCGATACCGTGGAAGTAGAAATAAATCAAGGAGCGGTTTATAATAATTGTCGCGCTTTCGATGATTTGTATGGCACAATAACCTCGTCAAGTATTGTTGCGCCATTGGCAGGCAGTGCCATTCAAAACAACGACAGTTGCTTGCTTTACACGCCTGCTACCAATTTTTGTGGTTACGAAAATGTATTGTTGATAGCCTGCGATGCCGCGCCTGCTTCAAAATGCGATACAGTTTTTTATCGTTTTCGTGTGAACTTGCCGGTAGTAAAAGATGTGGTAACGCTATCGGTATTGAAAACAGATTCTATTCAATATTGCATTCAGTACAACGATTTAAAATCTAAAGTTTCGGCATCGCAAGTTTTGGTGCAAGCACAAAATGGCACAGTAACATTTGCAAACGATACCTGCTTTAAATACACACCCAATGGCACTGCCACGCAAGATGTAATGGTGGTAACCGGCTGCGATAACTGCACGGTGCAAAACTGCGACACCATCGAAATTTTGTTCAATATCATTCCGGCATTCGCCACCGAAACTTTTACCTTTAATGCAGCACCGGGAGCTGCCACGGCCGTGTGTTACAACTTCGATGAGGCAAGTGCGCCATATTCATCGGTGAACGTAATTCAACCTCACAACAATGCATTACTGCAAGTGGTAAGCGATACTTGTTTCAACTATTATGCCGCTGCAAATTTTACCGGTGTGGATACAATATTTGCCATTGCCTGCAACAATACTTCACCCAATAACTGCGACACAGTACGTATATTGGTTTACGTAAATGTAAATGCTTTGCCACAGGTGCCGCAAACGGCTGTGTTGGGAGTTTACCCCAATCCGTTCAGCGATGGTTTGGTAGTGCACTATTATGCGCATCAAGCCTCGCAGATTGATTGTAAAATGTATGATGCCGCAGGCAGAGTTGTGATGCAGCAGCATGCTAAGGACAAATCGGTAGGTTTACATTACATGGGTTTCAATACCGAAAAACTTCCGGCAGGAATGTATGTTGTGGAACTGAAAGATGGGCAAAAAAGCTTTAGAAGACAGGTGCTGAGAAAGTAGTTTTCGGGGCTTGCTTTTCAGTTGCTTCGTGTGGCTTAGGTTGCTTCGTTTTTTCAACATCAAATTCGCAAACAAGTACATCAACGATGAATACGGTATTTTACGAGCAACAGTATTTCAGACAGATTTGGTTGTGGGTTGTGCTGATTGGCATCAATAGTTTTTTTATCTACGGGCTTGTGATGCAACTGTATTATGGGCGGGCATTTGGCGATAACCCAACAAGCAACATGGAGCTGGTGGCACTAACTGTGGTGATAACACTGATTTCTAATTTGTTTGTTTTTATGCGGCTCGAAACTACTATTGATAGAAGCGGTATTCATTACCGTTTTTTTCCTTTTCAATGGTCGCAAAAAACAATTGCATGGAATAGGATTTCAAAAGTATATGTGCGGCAATACAATCCGATAGCCGAGTATGGCGGTTGGGGCTTGCGGCTTGGTTTGTTTGGCAAAGGCAAAGCATTTAATGTTTCGGGCAGTGTAGGCATTCAACTTGTTTACGATAATGGTAAAAAGTTTTTGATAGGCACGCAGCAACTCAAAGAGGTAGAAATGATACTTCGGGAACTTGGATATAAAGAAACCAACGAGGCGGTTTGATGAATGCAATGAGATAATGAACCTTGCAAGTTAGCTTCGTCAACAAATCACAATCGCTATGTTTGTGTGCAGATGAAAAGTCAGAATCCAAACTATAAAAGTTATGTGCAAATGCGCATAGATGCCAATAGATTCATGCCGTTTTTAGGCTTTGCAATTACCGATATTGGCGAAGGCGAAATAATGGGCGAGTTAGAGTTTAAGCCCCATCACGCACAGCAAAACGGTTTTTTGCATGGTGGCATTACCTCGGCAATTTTAGATATGGTAGAAGGTTTTGCAGCATACAGCATGGTGCGCGAAGGCGATTTGGTGTTTACGGTAGAAGCAAAAATTTCGTACCTAAACAGAGGTATGGGCAAAAAGTTTTTTGCCAAAGGCTGGGTGATGAAACCCGGTAAGCGTTTTCATTTTTGCGAAGGCGAAATTTGGTACAACGATGAAAACGGCAAACGAATAGTAGTGGCAAAAGGCAGCACCACTATGGCTGTTATTCCTAAAGAGGAGGTTTGAGTTTTTATCAGGCAAGTATTTTCCATATCAGCAACCGCAGTTTTTCGGTAAACGATTGCGGGCGATACAATTTCGCCTGATTTACACTGCCATCAAACGCTTGAAGATATGCTATGTATTGTTGCCAATGTGTGTGTAATAAAGGGTCTTTTCCTTCTACAATCATGCGAATGGTGAATGCATTAAAATGTATAAAAACAACAGGATATTTTCCGTCAACGATTACTTCTTGGTTCAGCAATGTTCTTTTGCAGGTAGCAATATTCCAACCGGCAAGGTTGCAGCCTTTGTGGGTTAGCACTTTTGTTTTTGGTTCAATGATGGGTACTAAATCCAAAAATTTTTGATCGTCAAACAAGCCGCGCCATTTGCTTTTTTGGCAGCGATACAAACAACAAGCAGCCCACCATTCTAAAGTTTTTTTGGCATCGCTACCAACCGCTACAAAGCCGGCATTGTACAAGCCAAGCGTAAAATTTGCTTCGAGCCAGTTTTGATTTTTGTGTGGCGAAAACGAATAGTGATGCGGGGTAAGCAATACTGGATGGTGCTCTAATTCATCGAATAAAAAATCGGGATTGTTGAAAAAGGCAATATCGTTATCGGTATAAATTACCTTATCGAAACTTTGCAACAAATGCAGTAAAAAAGCAGGTTTCAAGCTCCAACGCAAACTATCGGCTTGGTGCTTGTATTTGCTAATGATGCTTAGTGCCGTTGCATGGGTTAGCGAGCTTGTATTGTAGTATTGAATTTTGTTTTCGTTTTGCGGTAGCGCAGGTGCATCGGTTACTAAAACATGAAAAGTAAAATCGCTACAATGCTTTTGCAGCGATGCGTGCAGCGCTTTTGTTTTATACAAAAAGCCGTTTGTGGTAATCGTGCAGAAGTGTTTCAATGGCTGTTTATAATCAGTAAAATCCCCGACAAAAGTACTATTTTATGCACTCGCAAGCTGGCAAAAAAGCAAGAACTGTTTATACCAGCCACTTCAACATGAGGTCTATAACCTTGCGATGAAAACCTTTGTATGGCGGATAAAGTAACTGCATGGTAGAGCCACTGTGCAACTGTTTTACCACAGCGCGCTCATTGCTGAATTCTTTAAACCCGTAGTGCCCCATGCTTTTGCCAATGCCGCTGTTGTTTACGCCACCAAAAGGCAGGTTTGCTTGCGATTGATGTACTAGATTATCGTTTATCACAGTACCTCCGGCAGAAGTGTTGTTCAAAATAAATTCTTGGTTTTTGCGCTTTTCGCTAAAGATGTACAATGCTAAGGGCTTTTCGCGTGCATTGATGAAAGCAAGCGCCTCGTTAATATCGCGATATTTGATAAGCGGCAATATGGGGCCAAAAATTTCTTCTTCCAGCACTTTTGCACCAATGGGCACATTTGAAAGCACCGTAGGAGCAATGTAGTTTTCGCTTTCCAATACTTCGCCACCGGCCTCTATTTTTGCGCCTTGCTTTAGAGCATCGTCAAGCAAATTTTTTATGCGGTGGTAGTGTTTGTTGTTTACAATGCGGCACAAGTCGGGCGATTGCTGTGGGTTGGAGCCAAAGTTTTTTGCAATACGCTCTTTCATCTTAGCAACAAAATCATCGTGTTTGCTTTCGTGAATCAACACATAATCGGGGGCAATACATATTTGCCCTTCGTTTAAAAACTTACCCCAGGCAATTTTCATGGCGGCTGCTTTTACATTTGCAGTTTCGTCAATAATTACTGGCGATTTACCTCCCAATTCTAAAGTTACCGATGTAAGGTTTTCTGCGGCTGCGCGCATAATGTGCTTGCCTACTGCGGGGCTTCCGGTAAAATGAATATGGTCGAATTTAAGTTTTAATAACTCTGCCGAAACGGTGTGGTCGCCTTGCAACACTGCCAGTTCGTTTTCGGCAAATACTTGCCCCAACAATTCTTTAAGAAATGCCGATGTGTGAGGTGTAAACTCGCTTGGTTTCAATATCACAGCATTGCCGGCTGCTATGGCCGAAATAATGCCCACCAATGGCAACTGAAAAGGGTAGTTCCACGGGGTAAGGATGAGCGTATTTCCTTTGGGTTCAAAAACCACTTTAGAGGCTGTGCCTAAGAATATGAGTGGCGTATCTACTTCTTTGTCGGCCATCCAATCGTCCAAGTTTCTGAGGGCGTGGTTTAACTGGATAATTACCGGTGCAACTTCAGAGTATTGCACTTCTATAGCCGGTTTGCGAAAATCGGCATAAATCGCTTCTTCAATTTTTGTGCTGTTGGCAAAAATTGCTTCACGCAATTTTTTCAGTTTCTTTTTTCTTTCGGAAGCAGTGGTGTTGCGCAAATTCCATTTGTTTTTGAATTGCGCGTCAAACACCTTTAGCGTGTCTTCAAACTTCGTGTTTGGGCTAATAGGAATTTGTGCTGTTAAATTAGTAGTTGCTTCCATGATGATTGCATTTAAAGATAAAAAAAGCAGTTTAATCTGATATATCAAAAAAACAAGAATGAAGTAACCCTTGCCCAAGAAAAGCCATTGCTTAGATGCAGTTTTTATTGCCTTGTTTTAAAACCGATGCAGCTTGTATTTGTTGAACTACAGCTCAACAAAATCTTCTGATTTTGGAAACAAGTTGAATACATCGGTAACAATTTGCGGAGTGGGTTTTACAAGTTTGCGTAGTTGAGTATCTATCCATGCTCCGTCTAACGTAATCAGTGCGAGCACTTGGTCTTCTTCATTCAGCAGTTCGTGTTGTATTGTCCAGCGCGAAGCATCGGGTTTCATTTTTGCAAGTTTGGTAGTGATAAACACCGTATCGCCAAGCTTTATTTCTTTTTTAAACACACATTCTTCGCGAAAAATAACAGGTCCAAAATGTTGTTCCATCATTGCTTTAGAGGTTAAACCCAGATGATGCAGCAATTCGATTCTTTGTTGTGCGCCAAGGTCGTAATACACGCTGTGACGCATGTGAAAGTTTGGGTCAAGATCTGCCCAGCGCAGAGATATTTGTTTGCGAAATTTCATTACCTGTTTTTTCGGCATCAAAAATAGGTTTATGCAGTAACGCAACTCTTAACCTATGTTATAAAATGATGCTTGTAATTGTGGTATGCGTGTAGTGCTTTTTGCAGGCTGCAATACTGTATTGTTGTTTTTGTAGTCGGTATTTTTTCAAAATCAAATTTTTTATAAAACGAACGATTGTAAACCTGATTTACAATAACACTCAAAAACTCTTTCATTTAATATAAATTCGCCACCCCATGAAATGGGCAAGCAGATAAATACTCGATAAATACAACAAAAACTGCCTTGCACATTACATGCAACCATTGCCAATAGATACATACGCATGAAAGTTACCGAACATATAGCAGCCGCCAAAGACACACTGTTTTCGATAGAAGTACTGCCACCGCAAAAGGGCAAAACAATTGACGACCTGCTGCGCGTGATAGAGCCGTTGATGGAGTTTAAGCCGCCTTACATTGATGTTACATATCACCGCGAAGAAATTATTTATAAAAAACGTGCCGATGGCTTGATAGAAGAAGTGCCTCTGCGCAAACGCCCTGGCACGGTGGGTATTTGTGCGGCTATTCGCGGCAGGTTTAATGTGGATACTGTGCCGCATTTGGTGTGTGGCGGCTTTAGCCCCGAAGAAACCGAAGACGCACTTTTTACACTGCACTACTTGGGTATCAACAATGTGTTGCTGCTGCAGGGTGATACCGATCCCGCCAAAAAACCCAAAGAAAACAACCGCGAACATCGCTTTGCAAGCCAACTTGTAGAGCAGGTGGCCTTGATGAATAAAGGAAGGTTTTTGCACGAAGAAACAGATAATGAAATGAAAACAAACTTCTGTATAGGCGTGGCGGGTTACCCCGAAAAACATTTTGAAGCACCTAACATAAACAGCGATTTAAAGTGGCTGAAACATAAGGTGGACTGCGGTGCCGAATACATTGTTACGCAAATGTTTTTTGATAACAATAAGTATTTTGAGTTTGTAGAAAAGTGCAAGCAGGCTGGCATCAACGTGCCAATAATTCCCGGTATTAAGCCTATTGCATCTAAAACACAACTCAACAACTTGCCCAAAATATTCCACATTGATATACCGGAAAGTTTGGTGAGTGAAGTAGAAAAATGCAGCGATGACAAAGCTGTGAAGCGCGTAGGTATAGAGTGGGCAATTGCGCAATCGAAAGAACTTAAAAAAGCAGGCGTGCCTTGCCTGCACTACTACACCATGAGCCGTAGCGAAGCAACCATTGAGATTGCAAAGGCGGTGTTTTAAAGAGCTACCTCTTTATTTCTTCAACGTGAGTTACAAAATATTTGGTTTCGCCTTGCCACCAAAAATTTTTCACTACTTCTTTGTAATGAATGCTTACGTATTTGCCCTCGCACTCCATCATTTTTTCAGAAACCTTGCTGTCGTTTACTGAAAAATCCCAAAGCATGTTTGTACCTACGGTAGAAGTGGGAGGCTGCATTCCGCCTATATTCAATTGACCTTCGTAGGTTTTAAACAAAAAGCCTTTTCTAGAAAACTTTATCAGCAAACCGGCACGAGTGCCTTCGCTGTATGTATAGGAGCAAACCAAGTAAAAAATTGCAAAGGCGGTTACTATGATAAGCGAAAAATACAACAGAATTTTTTTGGCAATGCTTGACACTTTAGACTGTTCCATAAAAGAAATTTATTGAGTGAATGTAGGTATTACTTTAATATGCTGCGCTTTCCTTTTTTGTATTCATCATATACTTCGCGTACAATGCCATCGCCCAAACCAATTTTGGGCACAAAAAGTTTTGTGGCATTGGTCCATTTCATCAGGGTAAGAAAAATTTCGCCAGCCGGAATAATTACATCTGCTCTATCGGGATTTAGGTCGAGAATTTTTATTCTGTCATCTATCGAATAAGACTTTATATGCGTAACAATTTCATTCAATAAATCATAACTCATGGCTTTGCCGGGTTTCAGTTGGGCAATTTTTGAGATGCGGTTGATATTTCCGCCCGAGCCGATTACCGAAAAGTTGGGTACATTTTTTAATTCTGTTTTCAGCCACGCCCTCATTTTTTTCCAATCGTCTTTTGTTACTTGATTTTGCAAAATGCGTATGGTGCCAATGTTGAACGATGTGGCCGCAACGGGTTGGTGATTTACAAAAATGGTGATTTCGGTGCTGCCGCCACCTACATCTACAAACAGGCAGTTGTTGTTTATTTTTCCGGCTTGTGCGTGTTGGCTGTTAAATATCATGCTGGCTTCGCTGTTGCCCGAAATTATTTCAATATCAATTCCTGCTTCTTCTTTAATGCGCTTTACTATTTCGTTGCCATTTTTGGCTTCGCGCATGGCGCTGGTGGCGCACCCTTTGTAATGCAAAACTTCGTTTGCGCGCATGATGTGTTTAAAGCCAATCATGGCATCTATCAATCTATCGGCCGATTTTTTGGGTATTTTATGGTCGCTGAAAGCGGTGGCGCCCAACCGCACTGGCACACGCACCAATGCACTTTTTTTGAATAGCGTATTGGTTTCGTTTTCTACTGCATTTACAATCAGCAAACGCACCGAGTTAGAACCAATATCAATTGCAGCAACTTTCTTTATTTCCACGACTTAGTTTTGTTCAAAGAAGTTGTTATCGGTCGAAAAAGAATCAAGTAGTTTTCAACTGTTGTTGAAGGAAGAAAAATAGTTTAAAAGGGCTATTTGTTTTTCCTTAGCGCAACACCGGCAGAGTGTATTTTTGCAATTGATACAATAGAGAGTGTTACTCCAACTCCAGAGAATCCTACGCCAATCCACTGAAGGGGTTTTTTATTAGTAACAGCACCGGCTATCGCTAACGCCCCTCCGACTATACCGATGGAAATTCCTGCAATTCCGAGGGTGCCTCCTGATTTAAGTTTTCAATCTTAGATTGATGCTTTTAATTTCATCATGAAGGCTTATTGAATCCACCTTTGCTTTGTTCAGTGGTGTTAGCTGTTCGTTCCTAAAAAACCCATTAGTGGTTCTTTCAATAACGTTCTTATCAATGTTTAGCACAGAACCTCCACTTGTAGGCTGGAGCATGTAATACATCATTTCCTCACGAATAATTTTTCCTGTTATTATGGTGCGTCTTGCAAAAAGATAGTGTCTGCAACCACTATGGTTTGTGAGAATGCGCAAAAGGATGATATTACAAAGATGAATGCGAGTATATTTTTCATTTTACTTTGTTTCAAAGTCAAACTACATAACGAATACAGCATTTTTACTTAATAACGCTTTTGGCAATACCATGTTAGCGGCTGGTTTTCTATCTCTCATTGTTTCACAACTTTTCTTGTTCTAATTACTCCCTTGTTATCCCTTAGTTCATAAAAGTAAATACCATCAGCAAGTTGCACTGTGTTTATTGTCGTGGTGCTTGTAAGTGTCTGTTGCAATACTTGCTGTCCAATAAAGTTGTAAAGTGAAACAGTTGTCTGTTTGTTTCCCACAAGAGCGAAAGTGAGTTGATTGGAAAAAGGATTGGGATATATTCTTGGCGACACACTTTGCACCTCTCCTGTAAAACTGGCAATGTTACAATTAGCTATTGTATTCGAATAATTATATCCCCCTATAAAACTAGGTAAGGAATATGAGCCGTTATTACCTGCCAACGAAACTTGTTCATTCTGATAGTTGCATCCCACTCCAAAAATATTAGGGTTGTTTATCACAGATAAAGAAGTGTTATTGCTATAGCTTACTAAGTAAATTTTGTTGTCCGGCCCTATTTGTAAACCCCTGAATCCAACGATGCCTAAGGGTGGTTTAGCTATTAAGTTTCGAGATGTATTTATTGAATCTTTATTTCCACCACCGGCACTAAGGTCATATTGATAAATGAAGTATTCAATCATGCCGGAAACGGGGGCACCTGTGATATACAATTTTGAACCGTCATTTGAAAACTCAACTCCGTATACACTAAAATTATCATTCGGAATGCGTAAAGATAAGACATTGGATACGCTTCCTGTCGAAGAATTAAAATCAAACACTTCTAATATTTCTAAACTATCGTTTGTTCCAAAACCTGGGTGAGCAATACCAATAGCAATCTTCTGACCGTCTGACGAAAATTTTAACTGACCCATAGAATGTCCTATGTCTCCTGTGTGGAATGCTCCAATCGCAGATATAACAGTATCTGTTATTCCATTAGGAGTTAGATGAAATGCATAAAATCCGTTTGACCCAAATTTATGTGTCAGTATCCAATAATCAATATCGTTTGAATGCTTTGATACAGCAACTTTTTCGGTAGCCATATCTAATAATTGAATATTTTTTAGCGCAGGTACAACATCTCCTCTCAAACTATCTGCGCAAATGTCAACCACCGAATATTGACATCCGTTAGTAAGGTTACCTCCGGCACAAGGGTACCAAGCCCCTACTGTGAATACATAGTAATATCTATAACTTAGTGGTTGAGGAACTATTAGCGAAGCTTGAGTGGATGAAACACTTCCTAACAAGCCATTCCCATTCGGCATAATCTGATGATTTTCTTCCAAATAGTTTGACCGTTACAGTAGAATAATAAAGAGCCGCTACTATCCGATATAGTAGAACTGCCTTCATTATGCAACTGACTGGAGCATATAGTGGTTTGCCCATCGAGTAGTGCAACTGGGGTTCCACTATTAAAACTTATACCAGCGCGGTCGCCAAAATACCAAATATTGCCTTGCTTCTGTCCAAA
>CAZYXR010000088.1:10213-12145 GCA_964650845.1 uncultured Chitinophagaceae bacterium | reverse complement strand
TGAAACGGCATTGTGAAAACCGACATTTAGTAAAGCTAAATCGCTTTGCCCGAGCATGGGTGAATTGATGCGGATGCCATTCCACATTACTTCGGTTTGTGCTGCGGTGGTGCCGCGCACGGCAATGGATGTGAGTTGGCCGTTGCCATAGTTTTTGAGATAAACGGAGGAGACATCGTTGAGCAAGTTGGTGATTCTTCGGGCAGTGAAATCGTTTAGGTTGGTGAATTGCTGGCGGTTAATTTTTTTGTTGGTTGGTTTATCGGTAATGATTACTTCTTTGAGCGAGATGGTATCGAGTGCACCGATGGGGTGGCCGGCAAAACAAAACTGCCCCGCTACAAGTAGCAGTATTACTTGTAGGCGGGGCAGTTTATTAAGCCGGGCAAAGTACATTATTCAATAATAATTTTTGATGTGCCGATGCCTTGGGTGTTGCGGATGGTGAGCAGGTAGGTACCTGAACTGAGATTAGCCGTGGAAACAGAGGTGGTGTTTGTATCGAAAATGTTTTGGGTGTAAACAATTCTACCCGACAGGTCGGTGAGAATAACTGTGGCATGGTTGTTTTCTTGCAGGGCGATATTGATTTGGCTGCCCTTGGTAACTGGGTTGGGGAATGCTTTGATGTTGATTGCCGCTAAAGTGCTTATTGCCGAAACGCCATCGCTTGTAGTAAAGTTATCGAGGGCGAAAAAGCTTGGTGTGTTCATGCCGTAAAGAGGGTCGTTGTCGGATGAAGATAGCTTGAAGATAAGGCTATCTACATCGCCAAGTGGTTGCAAATCGAGCCAGGCCCATGTGTCTAAAATGTAGTCTTGATTATTGTCGGCAAAACGAAAATCTGCGAGATAAAAGTTTACAGAATCGTTTTTGGGGTTTCCATTGCTGAAGCCTTTGACGGTGAGGAGAAAAAAATCGGGGTCGTTGCCGGAAGATCCGCCAAATTTTTTGGCAAATGAGTCGCCATTTTTCAAACTAAAATAGGCGTAGGTAGAATTGGTAACATAAAGGCCTTTTACGGCTTTGCCAGCGGCATTGCCTAAGAGTGTTAGGGTTGCGCCTCCTTTGCCGATGGCATAGTTTGCGCTGCTAAAGCCGGTGCCGGTGCTTGCGCTATAAATGTTTGCAGAGCCGGGCGTTGTTTTATCGGTTTTAGAAGATGGTGCAAAGCCTTTGTCCCAAAAACCACCCCAGGCGGTATCCCAGACGCTTGAAAAACGGGCGTTGCCGTTGTCGAAATAGCCATTGGTGTAGGCTGTTGGGGCAATAAAGGAATCGGTGGGTACTGATAGGGTTTCGAAAGTTGAAACTGTTTGTGCATTGATTGCGAAGGCCAGTATAGTGGCTGCGCAGGTAGTGTAGATTTTTTTCATTTTTAAAAATCGTTTGAAGTTGAAAAAATACCTACGGAGAGAATGAAGTAGAAAAATCAAATTGTTCCGGATACAAACTGATTTAACGCCTCGCCTTTCTTCCCGAAAGCTTGAATGTTTGTTTGCTACGGCAGGTCTTCTGGCTCACCAATTCAGATTTTCCTTCCCATTCTGCGGAGCAGAACAGTGGATTGAAGCTAATCTTGCCGGTAACGATGTGTTACAGACTTGGTTTACAGCAGCGGGAACTGCTCACGATTTGCACGTGATTCCCTTTTAATTCCATTAAGAAGAAAACCATCTTCTTGTTGAAAACCATTGCGGGTGCAAATGAATGTAAAATTTGGATAAGTGTGTGAAAAGATTTTTGGGATGTGGAAAATGCAGGAAAAGGACGAAGACAAGCAGGGAAAGGATGAAGACAAGCAGGGAAAGGATGAAGGCAAGCAAGGAAAGGACGAAGACAAGCAGGGAAAGGATGAAGACAAGCAGGGAAAGGACGAAGACAAGCAGGGAAAGGACGAAGACAAGCAGGGAAAGGACGAAGACAAGCAGG
>CAZYXR010000088.1:8585-10113 GCA_964650845.1 uncultured Chitinophagaceae bacterium | reverse complement strand
AGCAGGGAAAGGACGAAGACAAGCAGGGAAAGGACGAAGACAAGCAGGGAAAGGATGAAGACAAGCAGGGAAAGGACGAAGACAAGCAGGGAAAGGACGAAGACAAGCAGGGAAAGGATGAAGACAAGCAGGGAAAGGACGAAGACCAAAATGGGATAGATGCAGTGGGATTTTAGAAATTAAGCATCAATAATGTCGCTTAGTTGTTAAAATTGAGCGAATAAGTAATTTGCAGTGAATTAGCTTAATTGATTGGTTGTTTTTGATTTTGAGGATTGGGGGAGGGAATGTTGCGTTTATTGTTTGGGAGAACATTTTTACGAGATTACTTCGCTCCGCAAGCTGCGCTCGTAATGACGCAGTTGTATTGGGCATAAATTGGTTGAAGGGGTAATTGGTAATGGATTTAACTTTATTAATTGGTTGTTTTTGATTTTGAGGATTGGGGGGATGTTTTGAAGTGTTGCGCTAATCGTTTGTAAAACATTTTTACATTTATGGGTAATAACACTTACAGGAATGCTGATAAACATTAGCCCAAAATTGCCTATGAGAAACAAGGCGATAACACGAGATTTTTATGTGAATAAGTTGGGGTTCGCATACATTGGCAGTGATGATTTTGAGCATTATTTGATTGTAGAAAAGGATTGTTTACAGATTCATTTTTTTGAGTTTAAAACGCTTGACCCGAATGAAAACTATGGGCAGGTGTACATACGAACAGATAATGTGGATGAGCTTTACAAGAGTATGTTGAACAACAGTGTAGGAATTCATCCAAACGGGCATTTGGAAGATAAGCCTTGGCAACAAAGGGAGTTTTCTTTGCTTGACCCTGATAACAATTTGTTGACTTTTGGGCAACAAGGGTAGGTGGTGGCAACTTAGGTTGCTAAAACTTAGGAGTGTGCATCACCACGGTTAGTGGTTTCTGACAAGTTTTTTTCGTTAGGAGTTTCGTTGGACTGATTGAGATGGCTGCCGTGTGGGGTGTTTTCGTTTTGCGAATCTTGCTTGTTGTGCCCATAAAACTGGCTATACCATTTGCGCATGTTCATGATGGGGCCATCGCCTTTTACCAATACGGGGTTGGTGTTGAAGGTTTTTCTTTCCCAAATATTAATATCGTCATGAAACTGTGCGGTGGCTTCGCCCACAATGTATTTTATGGCAGGGCCAAATGAGCCTTTGGGTGCATATACGTGGTCTTCCATTCGCAATTTTAATTTACCAATTGGGGTAAAGGTTTTTACGATGATGGGATTGCCAAACTTTGTTTTGAAACTAAACACCAAAAAGCCCGGGCCGTAATAGGTTACGAGAGCTTTGCCTCCGGCATCTTTAATGATGGATTTATCTTTGGTGCGGGCAATATCGGCAATGTCGGTAAACCATGCCATGTGTTTTTCGTTTCCTTCGCCAAACTCGATATTGGTGGTGTGCTCTACGTGAAAAAACTTGTTGAGCAAAGGTATAGTAAGCAGGTTGTGCACTACCCCGAAGTGGCCATAGTCTGCGCCATTTT
>CAZYXR010000088.1:0-8556 GCA_964650845.1 uncultured Chitinophagaceae bacterium | reverse complement strand
GTGGAGCAACTCGGATGAACTGCCGTGGTGCTTATACACTTTTAATTCTTCGAGGTAGCCTTGTGTATGCCAAGTGGGTGGCTCGTTGTTGGCATGGTGCCACACTAAAATAAGCCCCCAGTTTTCATTTACCGTCCATGCTTTGGCGCGAGTGCGTTCGTTGTAGTTTTCTTTATCGCAATAGGGAATTTTTTCGCAATTGCCCTGCGTGTTGAATTCCCAAGCATGAAACGGGCACACGAGGCGATTGCCAACTACTTTTCCATCGGCAAGGTTAGCACCCAGGTGCGGGCAGTAAACATCCATAACACCTACTTTGCCATCGTGGCCGCGAAAAACGGCTAACTTTTTACCAAAGGCTGTTACTTCAATTACTTGCCCTTTTTGAACTGCGCTTGCACTACACAAACTAAACCAACCATTTGGAAAAGGTGGGGGATAGTTGAGTGCGCGTTGGGGTTCGAAATCGGTGTCGATATGGGGCTTTTTTCTTTGCTTGCCATTGGTGCGCAGAATAAAGAGATATAGCAATCCTAATACCAGAAAAACAACAGCAGCCAACACTGCCAACACATTCAAAATCATGGTGCGTTAATTAATTTTTGGGTTTACTTACTACTACCATGTACATGGGTGTGAAAATTCCGAGTTGGCCACCAACCACAAGGCCATCGGCAGCAGCAATAAGAATTTCGTGTGTTTTATGAACACCGCTTTTTGCCAACTTGAATGTTTCTAAAAACTTTAACAGCGCGCTTGTGATAACGCGACTGGCTTTGGTGTGCCTGAGTTGGGCTAAGGACCAACCGCTTTGCAGGGTTGCATACCAAGGGTAGTTATTACCATAGTTGGCTTCGGCCAAATCAATAGTTTCTTCTTTAATGAAACCTGCCGCAATAATAGCCTGCTCTACTTCTTGGGCGGTAACAAGGCGGGTGATGCTGTTGCCGTATTCAATCATTTCTTTGCTTTTTACATGCACTGGGTTTGTGGGGTCGTATTTATCGGTCATTACCCATTCGTAGAAACAAGCTTTGCCACCTGGTTTTAACTTGCTGTAAATCTGCTTGTAGATATCAACCACACTTGGGGCATGGCAAAGTGCTTCGATGGCATACATTTTAGTGAAGTGATTATCGGGGAAAGGCATGTTCATAAAATCGCCTTGTTGCACATCGAGTAAATGGTTTATAGTGGATTTAGCATTTAGTGCTTTGCAACGACAAATTTGGTGATGGTTGATGGTGATGCCTGTGATATGCGCACCGGATACCCGGGCAATGTTGCGAGCGGGCCCCATAACACCGCAGCCTACATCGAGCACATTATCTTTTGCCGTAAGCCCGAGGCGTGTGGCTAAAAAGTGTTCGTGTCGCTTGATACTGGAATCGAAATCTTCGCCTTGGAAGCGCGGAGCAAAATGGAAGGATTGCCCCCAACCGCGCTCGTAAAATTCAGTTATCAAATCATAGAATCTATCGGTAGCTGCTTGTGCCTTTTCGGCACGTTTGGTGTAGTCGGTTTCTTCAAAAATTTGATCGTAGTCGGAAACTTTCTTAGTTACTTCTTTGATGTTTTTTACTTCGGCAATCATTGTTTTTGTTTTGATGTGTTTTGCGAATCAAGCAATCGAAAGTAGTGAATTTTATTTTGGAGTGAGCATTCACTCTAAAATAAATTGCTGAAGTATGAATAAATGTATTGAGGCAAGATTATTATTGTGTGTTGTTAAAAGAAAGAAACAGAAGGATGGCAGCGTCAACGAAAAGAGAGGATATACTGGCGGCAACATTGAGGCTAACAGCAGAAAAAGGGATACAAGGCATAACCACAGCAGATATTGCAAAGGCAGCGAATGTGGGCATGGGTACTATTTACAATTACTTTGAAAGCAAAGATGTGTTATTGACCGCCTTGTTTGACCAGTTAAAGGTTAAGTTTATAGAAACCATTGTAAGCAATTACAATTTCGACAACGACCCCCACCAAAACTTTAAAAATATTGTGGTGGTACTGGTGCGGTACTATGTGGCACATGCCGATGAGTTTGGCTTTTTGGAACGCTACTCGGATTCGCGACTACAATTTGGCAAGGGCTTAGATGAATCTACCAAACTAATAGGGCATGTAACCTCGATGTTGGAAGACGTGAAACACGATTATAAATTTAAAAACTTCCCGCCTTCGGTTCTATTAGCCATGACTTATGGCCCATTAGTGGCAATTGTGAACTTAGTGCTGATGAAGCAGATAGAGCTTACGGATGAACTGCTTAGTGAAATTGCAGATGCTTGTTGGGATTCTATTTTAGATAAATAGGGGTTGGTTTGTTGCTTTATGAGTTGCAGTGATGACGCAAAGGGGGTAAACAATAACTAAGGAATAGCAATTTTGCTATCGGAACTTACTTGATGGTGAGGCACTTTAATTTTTTCGACAGGGCTCTCGGCAGGTTCATCGGCAGCAGGATACCAAATGGTGGTGCGACCCAAAAACGGCATTCCTAAAATATAACCACGCAATTCTAAATTACCATTGTCGTTCACCGTCATTTTGCAGTTGTAGTAATTGCCTTTGGTGGGGTCGTAAACTTTGCCGTTTACAAATTCTGTTTCAGACTTTTTTTGCAAGCCGGTAACAATATGAAGCCCCAAATAAGGTTGATTGCGTTTCGATTTGTCGGGATTTTTGATGTCCATCAACGGTTTGCCGTTTGCGAACCCATCGCGCATCCATACTATTTTGCCATAATACTTTCCATCGGCAGCTAAAAACATTTGCACCTTGCTGGCCTTTTCTTGTGTAAACCATGTTTTGCAGAACTCCGCTTGTGCTTACCCTTGCACAACAACTATCAGCATTACAACAAACAACACTATTGCTTTAATATTCATGAAGTATAAAAAACGATTTACATTTTAAACGAAACGTAAGGATAATAGTTTTTATAAAAGCTGCTTAAACTTTTATTAGAGATTACTTCGCTATGCAAGCTACTTTTACACCCGCAAAAAAAGTCGGAGTTACTTTAAAGAACATAAATTTTACCTTTGCTACAATCACGTTTAATAAATGATTATTGATTAACTGAATGACAAGCAAACAGGAGGCATACAAAGAAATTTCTGAACTGGTGGAGCGATTCACCGAACAATACGACAGCTACAAAAAAGCCGACTATAACGAAACTCTTACAAGGCGCGACTTTATTGACCCTTTTTTCAAAGCCCTTGGTTGGGATATAGACAACAAAAACGGTTATGCAGAGGCATACCGTGAGGTGATTCATGAGGACAGAGTAAAAATCGGTAAGGCGACCAAAGCCCCCGACTATTCCTTTCGATTAGTGGGCGGAAAGCGACTTTTTTTTGTGGAAGCAAAGAAACCGAGCGTAGTGGTTAAAGATGAAATTCAACCCGCTTACCAAGTGCGCAGATACGGTTGGAGCGCCAAACTTCCTGTGAGCATCATTACCGACTTTGAGGAGTTTGCCGTTTACGACTGCACCAAAAAACCTAATTCAACGGACAAAGCATCTGTTGCCCGTATCAAATACCTAACTTTTAAGGACTACCTTAAAGAGTTTGACTTCCTGTGGAACACCTTTAGCAAAGAGCGAGTGCTAAAAGGCAGCTTTGATAAGTTCATTGAAGGCAACTTGCACAAAAAAGGAACTGCCACCGTTGATAAAGAATTTCTGCAATCGCTCGACAGTTGGCGAACTTACTTAGCTACAAGCATTGCCATCAACAACAAGCACCTTGACGAAGACGAAATAAACTTTGCCGTTCAGCAAACCATTGACCGAATTATTTTCTTGCGAATTGCAGAGGACAGAAGTGTTGAACCTTACGGAGCATTGAAAGACACCGTTAAAAGCGGCAACTTTTATCAGAACTTGTTTCATCTGTTTCAACAGGCAGACGACAAATACAATTCGGGCTTGTTTGATTTCCGCAAAGACAAAATCTCACACCCAGCCCACGGTTTAAACCGTGGGCTAACCATTGACAACAAGGTGGTGAAAACCATTGTAAACGAACTCTACTACCCCGAAAGCCCTTACGAGTTCTCCGTTTTATCGGTAGAGATTTTAGGTAGTGCCTACGAGCAATTTTTGGGCAAAACCATCACTATTGACAAAGCCCACCGAGCCAAGATTGAAGAAAAACCCGAAGTGCGTAAAGCGGGTGGCGTTTATTACACGCCTCAATATGTGGTGGACTACATCGTAAAAAATACAGTCGGAAAACTCATTGAAAACAAAACACCGAAAGAGATAAGCAAAATAAAAATAGTTGACCCTGCCTGCGGCAGTGGCAGCTTTTTAATTGGTGCTTATCAGTATTTGTTGGATTGGCACAAAAACTATTACACCGACAACGGCAAGATTTCCAAAGGCAACAAAGGCAATCCGCTAACGCCCGAAGGCAACCTCACTACAGCAGAAAAGAAACGCATTTTGCTCAACAACATTTTCGGGGTGGATATTGACGTAAACGCAGTAGAAGTAACCAAACTCAGTTTATTGCTCAAATGTATGGAGGGCGAAACATCTGCTTCCATTTCGCACCAGTTGCAAATGTTTAACGAGCGGGTATTGCCCACGCTTGACGAAAACATTAAAAGCGGAAACAGTTTGGTGGATATTGATTTTTATTCAACGCAATTAGATTTTGGCGATGAAAAGAAAATTAAACCCTTCAATTGGCAAAAAGGATTCCCGGATGTTTTCAAGCAAGGTGGCTTTGATGTAGTAATTGGCAATCCACCTTACGTAATGTTGCAGAATCTTGAAACAAGAGAAGTATTTGATTATGCTTTGAGGAAATTTCAATCAGCAAAATATAAGATTGATACTTACCAAATCTTTACCGAGCAATCAATTAAGCTTTTGAAAGAACAAGGTTTGTTGGGTTTCATTACTCCAAATTCTTTCCTAAAAAATATTCATGCAGAACCTTTGCGGAAATATATTCTCGATACAACGAGTATCAAAGAAATTCTTTTGTTCAACTATTCTGTTTTCGCAGCAGCAAGTGTTGATACCTGCATTTTTGTTTTAGAGAAGGGAAAACCAAGCAAGAAAAGTGAGCTAAAAGTTTATACTTCCGATGTCGCTTTTGAAGTCAAAAATGTTTCAAGCATTAAACAGTTTGTTTTTACAAACAATAACCGAACTGATTTTAATCTTCTTATTACTGGTAATGATTCTGAGTTACTGAATAAAATTTTAAAAAACTCAAACCGACTTGGCAATTATTGCGGAGCATATTTTGGAATCCAAACTTTTGATAGAAAAAAATATGTCAGTGAAACAAAAAAGGACAACCACTATGAGCCGGTAATTGACGGAGGAAATATTGAACCATATAATTTAAAGCCGTCAACAGAGTTTGTTCACTACATTCCTACTGCAATCAAAAGCGGAGGAAGTGAAACAATTTACAGACAAGATAGAATTTGCATTAGGCAAATTGGAGCAACACCAGTTGCGACTTTTGTTTCTGCAAACATTTTTACTCTCAATACGATTTACAATGTTTATCTAAAAGAAAAGAATTTAGCAGACCTGAAATTTTTGTTAGGAGTAATCACATCAAAGGCAACAAAATATTTTTGGAAGAAAAATAATTCAGACGAGAAAAAAACTTTTCCAAAAATTAAGAAGGAAGCAATTCTTTCTATTCCCGTTCCAATTATCACTAAGCAGAATAAAAACTTGCATGATGAAATTGTAAAACTGGTAAATCAACTACTCCAACTCAACCAAGAAAAACAAGAATCAAAACTTGCCACCAAAGCCGAACAACTCCAAAGCAAAATTGACTACTGCGAAAACCGCATCAATCAATTAGTGTATCAGTTGTATGAGTTAACGGAAGAGGAGGTAAAAATGATAGAAAAAAAATGATAAAAACGCAACGTCAGTTAATAGCACAATTGCTTGCTGGAAAGCAAGAACACTTAAAAGAGTTGTCATCTTGGAGTTTTAAAGAATTAAATGAAATGAAAAACCGATACTATGAAAGTTTTAAAGAAACCAATTCTGAAGTAGTATGGGAGAAACTGCAAATAGTTTCAGAAGCCATTGATATTAAAACAGGCAATAAAGAACAAGCGTGGGATTATTTAAGTTGAAAACGCATTAACCAATTAGTGTATCAGTTGTATGAGTTGGCGGAAGAGGAGATTGCTATTATTGAAAAAAACCTACTTTGCCAAAATCCATTGGCTCTCGAAATAAATTTTGAATTGCTTCGTCATAAAACAGTTTTTACTACTATACACAAGCAAACAAACACTTCGTAAACAGCTACAATGGGCATAGTAAAAAGTATATTAAAGTTGCTATTAGGAGAAAACATCATTGCCGAAAAAGAAAAAATATCGGAGGGAGCGTATAGAATACAGCTAAAAAGCAACAGCATAAAAGATGCCGATTTTGAAGCAGGAAATTTTTTGAGAGTGGCGGTGGGCGCTGGCGAGGCAAACAATTCGAGGCAAGATTTTGTAAGAAGCTACTCGGTGTGGAATATTGACAAAACCAAGGGCGCCATTGATATAGCCGTAGCCACACACAGCAATGGCGCAGGCGCAAAATGGGCAACACAATGCAAGGTGGGCGACACGGTTTACTTTAAATGGAAGAAAGGAAAGTTTGTAGTAGATAACAGTGCCGATAGCTACTTGCTAATTGGCGACTTATCGGCATTATCGCATTTGTATATCATCAACCGATACTTAAAAAACGATAAGCAGGTAGAAAGCATTGTGTACAACCATCATAAAAGTGATTTGTATAAAGACATTGACGGCACAACACCATTAAATTTTTATGAAATGCCGCAAAACCCCACAGAGGCAATAGTTGAAAAAATAAAAGAGATTGTGCCAAAAATGAAAGGCAACAAAATGGTTTACATTGCAGGCGACAGCAGAGTTTGCATAGCGCTAAACAGCTATTTTAGACGAGAATTGAACTGGCAAACCAAGCAGATAAAAACAAAATCATTTTGGAACCCCGACAAAAAAGGATTGGAGTAGAACAACAATAGTAGAAAATAACAAGCAAGCAATATGAGCTTAGGCAATAGATTACAGCTTCCATGGTGGCGAAGCAAATATGTTTTGTGGGCGTTTTTGATGCTTCCGGGATTGATGTTTACCATAGGCTTGATGAATGGCAAAATGGACTACGGAAAACTGATGCACGCAACCGGAGAGTTCAGTGCAAGATTTTTGATGTTTTCTTTAATTGCCACGCCATTGGCCATGCTTTTTCCAAAAAGCAAATTTCCAAAATGGTTGGTGCGCAATAAGCGATATTTTGGTTTAGCTGCGTTTGCTTATGCCTTGTATCATGCCATTGCCTATTTGATAGAAATACCAATCAACAAAATAGCTGCCGAGTTTTTTGAAGTTGGCTTACTTACGGCTTGGGTATCGTTTGCCATTTGGATACCGATGGCTGTTACCAGCACCGATGGCTGGGTAAAAAGACTAAAGGCTACATGGAAAAAAATACATAACTGGGGATACTTAGCAGCACTGTTAGCATTTGTGCACTGGGCGTTTATCCACTACCATTGGGTACCGGCCTTGGTTCATGCCGCTCCAATTATTATTCTTCAGACTTATAGATGGAGTAAAGTTTGGTTGCTAAAAAAGAAATAGGCAAACGATCGACCAAACTAAGTTCTGTAAAACATAAGCAAGTTGAGTAACGTTCAATTTCAAGTTTTTCAGTTTCACTGAAATCTATCATCTAAACATACTCAATTTTAAAGCTCAGTTCGGCAAACTTGCGTACCATTTCGCTTACACCACAGTACCTTTCTTGAGAGAGTGTTACAGCTTTTTCCATTTTCTCTTTATCGGCATCGTTTTCAACATGAATAAAATACACCAAAGCTACCTTGTTGTAATACTTTGGGTGTTCATCGGTAAGCTCACCATCTACTTTTACCGAAAAATTGCTGAATGCAACGCGCATTTTATTTAAGAGCGAAACAATATCCATAGCGGTGCAACCCGCCAAAGCAGAAAGAATCAATGCTTTGGGGCGCACACCCGCTCCATCGCCTCCGCCTTCAACTGCTGCATCTAACTTAAAAGTGAGGTTGTTTTGAAGCACTTCAAAACTCATTTTGCCGGTGTGTGTAACTACTGTACTTTGAACTTCACTCATAATATTGCTTATTTTTATTTGCCGTTTACTATAACACGCTCCACTAAATTAGAGCCAAATGAATAGGGAATAAATGCCAACGAATCTATTGGTTTTGTAATAATAAGGTTTGCTTTTTTACCAATGGTGATGCTGCCCAACTCGTTTTCTACTTGCATGGAGTAAGCACCATTTATGGTTGCTGCTGCAAGAGTTTCGGCTGGCAACATCCTCATGTGGATGCAGGCTAAAGAAAGCACAAAAGGCATGTTGCCACTTGGCGAAGAACCAGGGTTATAATCGGTTGCCAGAGCTACCGGAAGCCACTCATCAATCATTTTGCGGGCGGGCGCGTAGGGCAGTCTTAAAAAGAAAGCAGTAGAGGG
>CAZYXR010000087.1:0-12203 GCA_964650845.1 uncultured Chitinophagaceae bacterium | reverse complement strand
ACAATTTCGGGCAAGCCACCCACATTGGTTACCAACATTGGGCGATTAAAGTGATAACAAATTTGAGTTACACCACTTTGTGTGGCATGTTTGTAAGGCTGTGCCACCAAGTCGGCTGCGCAGAAATAATAGCGTACTTCGTCATCCGGAATAAAATCTGTTTTCAAAATAAGTTGCTCGCGAATACCTAATTCTTGAATCAAATCGGCATAATATTTTGAATCGGTATAAAATTCGCCTGCCACTATCAGTTTCATGTTTAAGTTGCGCACGCGCTCATCGGTCAATGCTTTCAGTAGCAAATCCAAGCCTTTATAATCGCGTATAAAGCCAAAGAACAAAATGTATTCGGTGTTTATTTCAAGCCCCAATTTTTCATAAGCTTCTGTTTTAGAAATTGCTTCGCCAAAGTTATCGAACAAAGGATGGGGATTGAAAATTCTCGGTTTTTGTGTGTCGAATTTTGAAAGGTCTAGCTTCACGCTTTCGCTCATGGCAATAAAAGCATCTGCGCTATTCACAAAATATTGAGCAAGCGCTTTGTCGCCAATTCTTTTTTCGTGTGGAATAATATTGTCGAGAATAGAAACGACCTTGGTTTTTTTGTTGCGTTTTACTATGCGTGCAATAGTGCCAAGGCATGGCGCCATAAAGGGTAGCCAAAATTTTATTACCAATAAATCGGCATTCAATTTTGCAATTTCTTTTCCTACGCGCCACCACGAAATTGGATTTATGGAATTGACTTTTACATGTATGTACAAATCATCGGGTGCGGGCTGGTCGCTTAGTTGCGATGTGCCTGGGAACAGAAAATCGGGATATTGCAAACTGAAAGTATAAATCTGCACACTGTGCCCTTCGCTAATAAATTGTCTTGCCAACCTTTCGTTGTAAGAGGCAAGACCGCCACGCAGCGGATGTGCCGAACCGAGTATGATAATTTTCACGAGGCAAATAAATGTTATTGAAAAGAAATATTAAGGTTGGCAGCGAAAATTGTAATAAACTATTAACCTAAAATGCCAGCGAATCCATGTTGTGTGTTGCAACAGCCATCTCCCAAAATTGTGTTAAGCCATTTGCACAGAGGCATCAATGAAAAGACTTTTGCGTACGGTAAGGAAATGAAACGGGAATTGACGGAAAAATATTTTTGGTGTTTGCTTGTGTTTTGCGCGTCATGCACATCTGTTTTTGCGCAGGCTAAATTCTATGCTTCGGCAGGCAAGCAAGTTCCGGTGAATCAAAATGTTCAAGTAAATTTTGTACTTGAGAACGGTGAGGCGAAGGGTTTTAAAGCTCCTTCATTCAGCGATTTTCAGGTGCTTTCGGGTCCCAATACTTCGCAAAGCGTTAGTTTTATAAACGGCAGTATGTCGCAATCAATTACATACTCGTATGTGCTTCGCCCCAAAAAAGAAGGCATCGCAAAGGTTGGAAAAGCGAGTGTGAGTGTTGGTGGTGCTACTTTAGAATCGAATGAACTTTCGATAGAAGTAACCGCTCCGGCACAACAACAAGCGCAGCAGCGCAAGCGCGGGCACAACCCATTTGGAATGCCCGACCCGTTTGACGATCCTTTTTTTGACGATCCATTTGGCAATCAGCAACAAGAAGCTGAAACACCGGTAAACGATGCAGAACTGAACAAAGAATTGAAGCAAAATGTTTTTTTGAAGTTGGTATTAAGCGATAACAACGTTTACCAAGGCGAGCAGCTAAATGCTACATTAAAATTGTATTTCAATTATTCTATTGCGCAATTGCAAGTTTCAAGAGCATTGGGTGTAGAAGGTTTTTGGAATCAGGAAGTAGAAATTGATCCAAACCAAAAGCCGAGAGTGGAGGAAGTAAATGGAAAAAAATATAATGTAATTGATCTTCAAAAATTCAACCTTTTCCCTCAGCGCAGCGGCACTTTAAAAATTACTCCGGCCGAACTTTCAACCGTAGTGCAAATGCAAATTCGCACTGGCAGAAGAAGTGTATGGGATATGTTTGGCGGTGTGCGCGTGCAAAATGTTCCGTTTAAATTAGAAAGTAATGAAGGAGTGGTTACAGTAAAAGAATTGCCTGTTGCAAACAAGCCTGCATTATTTAGCGGAGCAGTTGGTAACTATACTTGTGTTACAAAAGTTTCTTCTTTGCAAACCAAAACTGATGAGCCGATAACTTATTCGATTACAGTTTCCGGAAAAGGTAATTTAAAATTTATTGAACTCGCAAAGCCTGAAATGCCGCAAGGGTTTGAAGTTTACGACCCTAAGGTAAAAGAAAGCATAGCTAATACAGGGGCGGGTTTCAGTGGTAGTAAGCAATACGATTTTTTAATTATTCCTCGCCTGCCTGGTGAATATACTATACCAACAAGCGAGTTTTCTTTTTTCAATACCGAAACAGGGAAGTATGTTGTAATAAAATCGCCTGAATTCAAATTGAATGTAACCGGTGAGGCATCCAATACCTCAATCACAACACTTTCTACTCCGGCAAAAGAAGATTTGAAATCTATAGGCGAAGACATTCGATTTATCAAAACCAACGTGCCTAACTTTGAGCAGGCAAAAAATGTTTTTCCGGCTTCTATAGGTTTTGGTCTAAGTTATGCTTCTCCATTTTTGTTGTTTATTGCTTTGGTAGCTTTAAAAAAACGTAACGAAAATCTTGAAATAGATGTTGTTGGTACTAAAAGAAAAAGGGCAACAAAGATTGCAAAGTCAAGATTGTCGGTAGCTAAAAAGCATCTTGCCGCAGGCAAAAAGAAAGAGTTTTATGACGAAGTAAGCAGAGCTATTTGGGGCTATTTGGGCGATAAGTTGAATATTGACATGGCTTCGTTGAGCAAAGAAAATGTAGAAGAAAAATTAACCGAAAAAACTGTTTCGCACAAAACGAGCGGCAAACTGAAAACCATTCTTAATACTTGCGAAATTGCATTGTATGCACCCATTGGCGAAGGTGGCGAAATGAAAGTTAATTATGAAGCAGCAGTTTCAATCATAGCCGACTTGGAAGACGAAATTAAATGAGTAGCATAACCCGAAAATTTTTAGTGGATGGGCATTCTGTGTGCCTGCAATACAGCAAGTTATTTCTCCTTTTGTTGTTGTGTGGGGTATGTTATGATGCCGATGCACAATCGCCACAAGAATTGTACAAACTGGGGAACGAATGCTACAAAAAAAATCAATTCGATTCAGCCATTGTGTTGTACGATAAATTGTTGGCAAGTAACTACGAAACCGCAGAAGTGCATTACAATATCGGCAATGCGCTTTTTAAAACAAACCAGTTGGGCAAAAGTATTTTGCATTATGAAAAAGCATTAAAATTTGCTCCGGAGGATGAAGATGTTTTGCATAACCTGCAATTGGCCAATCGTAAAACAACCGATAAAATTATCAGCGTACCCGAGTTAAAAATTATTGATTGGTGGAAGCAGTTTCGCAGGATTTTTACTTCCACTGGTTGGGGTTATTTGGCGGTTGGATTGTTGTGGATTGCGTTAGCATTTTTTGCTTTATACCTGTTTACAGTGTTTCGTAAGTTGGGTTTAACACTTGGAGTGATACTGCTCTTGGCTTCGTTGTTTTGTTTTGCAGTAAAATTAAAGCAACAAAAGTGCGAAACTGGATTGGATACAGCTATTCTTTTAGCAAAATCGGTGTATGTAAAAAGTGCTCCCGATGAAGCAAGCACAAACCTTTTTACTATTCACGAAGGGTTAAAACTACAAGTAAAAGACAGAGTAGGCGAATGGTGCAAAGTGCGCCTTGCCGATGGAAAAATTGGTTGGATTCGCCAAGCCGAGGTCGGCATCATCTAATTGCTTGCTAAGCATCTTCTTTTTTATAGTTTTTTTCGTGTTATAAGTGCTGATGTACAAGCCTTTGGCATATATTTTTAAAATAACTAACCTTTTGTTGGCAAAATGGTTGAAGAAGTTAGTTGGAAGTATATTTTTGCGTGTATGAATTCATCTAACATCAATTATTTGCCCATACTGATGCAGTTTGTTTTTGCAGCAGGCTTTGTAGGTACTACAATTTTGATTTCTCATTTTATTGGGCCTCGCAGAAGCTCAAAAGTAAAAGATGCAAACTTTGAGTGCGGAATTGAGCAACACGGTAATGCTCGTATCCCTTTTTCCGTAAAGTATTTTTTAGTTGCCATTTTATTTGTGTTGTTTGATGTGGAGGTGATTTTTCTTTACCCATGGGCTGTAAATTTTCGCGAAATGGGTGTAGATGGAATGATAAAAATGGTGCTGTTTATGGGAATGCTTTTGGTGGGCTTCTATTATATTATCAAAAAAGGTGCGTTGGAGTGGGAGTAGGCTTAGCGCATAGAAGAGGGCTGAATTTTAAATCATGAAATTTTAAATCTGAAATTGAGGTATGAGTGATGTAAATAAAGTGGTGCTGCCACCGGTAATAAATGGCGAAGGTTATCAATTAACCACATTAGATAAAGTGGTAGGGTTGGCGCGCAGCAAAAGTATGTGGCCATTGCCTTTTGCCACTTCGTGTTGCGGTATTGAGTTTATGGCAACCATGGCATCAACTTATGATTTGGCACGCTTTGGCAGCGAGCGACCTTCGTTTTCGCCTCGCCAAGCCGATATGCTGATGGTGATGGGAACCATAGCCAAAAAAATGGGGCCGGTACTTAGGCAAGTGTACGAACAAATGGCTGAGCCGCGTTGGGTAATTGCCGTTGGCGCGTGTGCTTCAAGCGGTGGAGTGTTTGATACTTATTCTGTGTTGCAAGGAATTGATAAAGTAATTCCGGTTGATGTGTATGTGCCTGGTTGCCCGCCACGCCCCGAGCAAATTTTAGATGGCGTGATGAAGTTGCAAGAGTTGGTGAAAAACGAACCTATGCGCAGAAGAAATTCGCCTGAATATAAGTCGCTTTTAGCAAGCTACGGTATAGTTGTAAATTAGAATTTTATCAAGTATTAAAAGAATCGGAAATGTCATTAACCAACGAAATCGTTCAACAAAAGTTAGCCGCCAAATTTGGCGAGTCGCTAAAAGCATTTGAAGAACCTTGGGGTATGCTTACTTTTGAGGCAGATCGCGAAAAGGTGTTGGAGGTAATGCAATTTCTGCGCGATGACGAAGAACTTGCTTTTACATTTCTCACCGATGTTTGCGGTGTGCATTATCCCGACAATGAGGTGGAAAGACAATTTGCAACAGTGTATCACTTACACAATTGGGTGGCGAATGTGCGCCTGCGTTTCAAAGCATTTTTGAATGGTGAAAATCCAGAAGTTTCAAGCGTTACATCGCTTTTTAATTCAGCCAATTGGCAAGAAAGAGAAACTTACGATTTCTACGGAATTGTTTTTAAAGGGCATCCCGATTTAAAACGTATTTTGAATATGGATGAAATGGTTTCTTTCCCACTTAGAAAAGAGTTTCCGATGGAAGATTCGGGAAGAACCGACAAGGACGATAGATACTTTGGTAGAGAGCCGCAAACATTGAACGTAAACTAATCGGAGAAAAGAAACATGAGTCAATTTATTACACCGGTTACAATAGAAGAGAAATATGCCGAAATGATTCGCCAGCGCGAAAATGAAGACGGCAGCGAGTTAAGTATTTTGAATCTTGGACCAACACATCCGGCCACGCACGGTATTTTTCAAAATGTGTTGCTAATGGATGGTGAGCGCATTGTAGATGCAGAGCAAACACTCGGCTATATTCACCGCGCTTTTGAAAAAATTGCAGAGAATCGTCCGTTCTATCAAATAAATGTATTAACCGATAGGCTGAACTATTGTTCATCGCCTATCAACAACTTTGGCTGGTGGATGACGGTAGAAAAACTACTGGACATTGAAGTGCCCAAAAGAGCACAATACATTCGCGTAATAATGATGGAGTTGGCGCGCCTTGCCGATCACATTATCTGTAATTCTATTTTGGTGTTCGATGCCGGAGCCTTCACACCGTTTCTGTATATTTTCCAGTATCGCGAAAAGATTTATGAAATATACGAAGAGCTTTGCGGTGCGCGATTAACTACCAACATGGGGCGCATTGGGGGTTTGGAGCGCGATTTGAGTGCCACCGGATTCCGTAAATTGAAAAAGTTTTTAGAAGACTTTAAGAAGGGATTGCAAGAGTTTGAAACCCTTGCCTCACGCAACAGAATATTTATGGATAGAACCATAAATGTAGGCGGCATCAGTGCCGAAAAGGCGATGAGCTACGGCTTTACGGGGCCCAATCTACGTGCAGCAGGTATAGATTACGATGTGCGTGTGGCAAATCCATACAGCAGTTATCAAGATTTTAATTTCATAGTTCCTGTTGGCAAAAGCGGTGATACCTACGATAGATTTTGTGTGCGCAATGCCGAAATGTGGGAAAGTATAAAAATCATAGAGCAAGCCTTAGCGGGCTTACCCGAAGGGCCAATTCATGCCGATGTGCCAGAGTTTTACTTGCCACCAAAAGAAATGGTGTATAATAATATGGAAGCACTTATCTATCACTTTAAAATAGTGATGGGGGAAATTCCTGTGCCAAAAGGCGAAGTGTATCATGCGGTAGAAGGTGGCAATGGCGAAGTAGGCTATTATTTAATTTCTGATGGCAGCCGTGTGCCGTTTCGTTTGCACTTCCGCAGACCTTGCTTCATTTATTACCAAGCCTATACCGAAATGATAAAAGGAGGATTTTTGAGCGATGCAATTTTAATTTTGAGTTCGCTAAATGTAATTGCAGGGGAATTAGATGCATAACGATTTTGATATTCAATACACAACAGCTTTTTAGTTACATTAGAGGTTCTAAAAAGGTATTTTCAAATCATTAAATCAGATAGTATGAAAGTTTTGATTTATACAGCAATTGTTGCTTTACTAATGGTAGCATCATGTTCTAAGAAAACATCTGCACCAACTACCGCCACCGCCAAAGTTTATGACGGGGCACAGTTATTTGCATCAAACTGCGCTCGTTGTCATGGCGCACAGGGCGTAAAAGATGAACGCACACCCAACTTGCAAACTATTCCACTCGATAAAGCCGCATTGGTAAAGAGTATTAGTTTTGGAAAAGGTCGTATGCCTGCTTTTGCAGATAAGTTGAACGATGCTGAACTTTCGGCAGTAGCCGATTTAATTGTGAGTTGGCATAAGTAAACGCAATGCCTTGAACATTTTTTTATTTTTGACGAGTACAAGAAATACGAAAAAGGTAGCATAGCAAATGGAGATTTGCGGCTTACAACAATAAAATATTATGGCTTTAAATATTAAATCTAACACCACCGTAAATCTTTCGGAACGATTATTGAAAAGAGTAGCTGAGTTGAAGAGTCGCTTTCCGGAAGGGAAACAAAAAAGCGCTTTGCTCACTGTTTTGCACGAGGTGCAAGATGAAAACGAACACTGGCTTTCGGTGGAGGCAATGGATAAGGTGGCCGAATTGCTCAATATCAAGCCCATTGAAGTTTATGAAGTGGCGAGTTTTTACAGTATGTACAACCAAAAACCGGTTGGCAAATACGCATTGGAATTTTGCCGCACCAGTTGTTGTGTATTGCGTGGTGCCGAAGATATGATAGAATATACCTGCAATAAATTAGGAGTAAAAGAAGGCGAGGTAACACCCGATGGTATGTTTAGTGTAAAAGGAGTGGAGTGTTTGGGCGCTTGTGGTTATGCTCCTATGCTGCAATTGGGCGATTTTTATCATGAATTTTTGAATGAACAAAAAATTGACCAGCTAATAGAAGACTGCCGAGCCGGAAAAGTTGAAATGGTAAGCAAAGTGTAATGCTTGCACTACGTTTTATTCGATAGATTTTACCAACAAGATTGTTTTTTTGGGATGCAGGTATAGTCTTCGACTATGCTATTAAAAAAGTATCTTCATTCGGTTAGTAGCATTGGATGTTGCTAAGTGTATGGTATGTCAAACATCAATTTAATAATAGAAGAAAGAGCGGCCGATATTGGGAAGTTCCTTGTGGGGCGCTTGCTTCCATTTCGGCAAAAGCGAATGGTTGGTCCATTTATTTACATCGATCACATGGGACCGGTAAAGTTAAATGAGCGAGATAATTTTGACGTGTTGCCGCATCCGCATATTGGTCTTTCTACACTTACATTTTTGTTTGAAGGAAGTATCATGCATCGAGATTCTATTGGAAATGCTTTAGAGATAAAGCCAGGTGAAGTGAACTGGATGACAGCCGGTAGTGGTATTGTTCACTCAGAACGAACTCCCGAATATTTGCGGCATTCTGAAAAGTATCTACACGGGCTGCAAATTTGGGTGGCACTCCCTAAACATTTGGAGCAAATGAAACCTGAATTTTTTCATGTTACTTCAAGCGAAATTCCGGTTTGGGAACAAGATGGCGTGCAGTTTAAACTAGTGGCTGGCGAAGCGTTCAACCGAAAATCTGGTGTGCCTACTTACAGCAAGCTTTATATGGTTGAGATAAAAAGCAAAACCAGACAAACCCTTTCTATTGGCGAACATTTATATGGAGAATCGGGTTTGTATATTTTAGAAGGTGCTGTTGAAAGTGATGGTAATGTGTATGAGGTCAAGCAAATGTTAGTTGCCAAAGAAAGTCGTTTGTGTGAGTTTATCCTCCACGCTAACAGTACCGTTTATCTTTTCGGTGGCGAGCCTTTTGCCGAAGAGCGTTTTATTGATTGGAATTTTGTGTCATCCAGCAAAGGATGTATCGAAGATGCTAAGCAAAAATGGAAAGAACAAACCTTTGCTAAAGTAATAGGAGACGATACAGAGTTTATTCCGTATCCAACATTCTCTAAGAAGTGAAGGTGGTGACAGTATAAGGCTTTCGGTTTATTCTCACAGTACGGTAGATTGAAATTGATTTTTGCGCAATGCGGTAAAAAGGTGTTTTGCCAAAAAATAAACTCAAACCGTACATCCCCAAAATTAGGGATACACATTGTCATTTTGCAGAATGTGTTTACATTTACATTGATCGCACAACGACTTCGTGGCTTACGCACAATCCCATATAGTTTCTTGTTCGGCACAAACTGATTTTTCTGACTAAAGAATTCTATCGATGACGAATGGGAATTTTTATGTGGTTTTGCTACTGCATTTAGTTTATTCTATAAGCTCCAGTGCCGCTGTGGATATAAGTTCCACATCTGTTTGCTTTGGCGACACTACGCATTTTTTCAACCAATCAAACATTCCAAAAACACAACTTGTAGAATGGGATTTAAATAACGATGGTTTTTTTGATGATGCCATTGGAGAAACAGCAACACGTGTTTTCCCACAAGCCGATACTTTTGAAGTAAGAGTAAAAATTACCGACTCTCTTGGCAACGAGTTTTTTTCGTCCTCGCCACATCTTGTTGTAGTTTTCCAGCTGCCCGATGCTATGTTTTTAGTGCGCGATACATGTTTGGGTCAAGTTACATCATTTGTAAACACTTCCTCTATTAGTGATGGAACTTTACTTTCATACCAATGGGATTTTGACGCCAATGGTACTGTTGATGCAACTACATTAAATGCGCTGAAACAATACAATGCGGCAGGGAGTTTTACTTTGCAACTCAAAGCAACTTCAATTCAAAACTGTAGCAGCAAAATGCTTCGCACGATTGTAATACGCGCAAAACCTTTTGCTGATTTTGCATTCCAGGCTAACTGCGCTGGCAATGCATCGGTGCTTGTAAATAAATCTGCACCTCTCAGCGGCATTCTTACTCAAAACATTTGGAATTTAGGCGATGGCGTTTTGAGCTTTAACAGCGACTCTGTTTTTCACACATTTTCTACCGCAGGAAGTTTCAATGTAAAGCTGAGTACAGTAAACAGCAATGGCTGTGTCGACTCCATAACAAAATCTCTTTCGGTTAATGACAAGATATCGTATAGTTTTTCTTTTTCAAATGGGCAAATGTTTGAACACGGCAAGAGTACCGAGGTTACAGTAACAGGAAATTTCTCGAGTATAACTTGGGCAGACAATTCATCTACCGATAGCAAAAGAGTAATTAATCAAGCTGGCGATTATTCTTTCACAATGATGGATAACAATGGATGTTTCGCAACAGATAATTTCTCACTTCAAACTGTAACTCCCGCAGATACAACACTAAAAAAGGCCAATGACTTTCTTACACCAAATGGCGATGGCAAAAACGATTTCCTACACTTCACAAACTTAGAAAGATATAGCAATTGCGCCTTGCAGGTTTATGATACGCGTGGCTTTGAAGTGTTCAATGCTGCCGATTACAAAAATGACTGGAGTGGTAGCAGCAACAATGCAGGAACCTATTACTACTTACTAAAATGCAGCGGGCAAAACGTGATAAAGGGCAATACTAACTTGATTAAATAATTTAGAATGAAGCATTTTATTACACTGTTCTTGTTGGTGGCGGTATTGATTTGCAGCAAAGCGCAAAATGTTACACCCGCCCAAGAATTCATTATTAACAGCTATCAAGTTTCTCCTTCAAATAGCGGGTTTTCGGGAAATCACGAGGTGTTTGTGGGTGGCTTGTATCATATAATTGGCATATCGGGTTCACCCATAAATGTTGGGGCAAACTATAATGGAATCATCAAAGGCAACTCCGGCATAGGAGCAAAACTGAATTTTGAAAAATTTGGGGCATTTCAGAATGTGAATGCTGATGTGAGCTATGCATATCACTTAAAGTTGGCTAACGCTCATCGCTTGTCGTTAGGCTTAGCATTTCAGTTAAACCAAACATCCATCAACTACGCCAATAGTAATTCCGAACCATTAAACGATGCCCAATTGGCAAGTAACGAATTGAAATCAGGAATTGGATTCAACGCTGCTTTTGGTGTTACATACAACTGGAAGCAGTTTATGTTTTCTGCTGCAATCAACAATCTTATTCCTACTAAAAAGAACAAACTAAGTTTAACATCAACACCACAGCATCTACGTTTCTATTTGCATTACAATATCAACATAAATAGAAAATTCACCATCAAACCAGTGGTATTAGTAGATTATACATTCAACTCAGCAATCAACTATCATGGCATTGTTTCGCTAAAATATGCCAATCGCATTTGGCTGAATGTTGGCTACGGAGCAAACAACTTGCTGAGTGTGGGTTTAGGTGCTTTGCTGATTGAAAGATTATCTCTTCAATACACTTTCCAGCACGCCCTCGGTGGTATCATTAAAACATCAGCGGGCAATCATCAGCTGTGTTTAGGCATAGCCTTCGGCAAATTAAAATCGAACTCAAGTTCAGTATTTAAAAAACTTTCAAAATCTCCATATCATGATTGGGAATAGAAAAAAAGCCAGTTTACTGGTAGCAATGTTCTTGCTGTTAGTAAGTGCCGTGTTTGCGGGTGGCGATGTGCCACAAAAAGTAAACTATCAAGCAGTAGCCCGAAATGCCGGAGGTAGTGTTATGCCCAATAAAAGTTTGATTGTTCGGTTTGCATTAAAAGACAATCTTCAAACTGTTATATGGGAAGAAGAGCACTATGTTACCACCAATCAGTTTGGGTTGTTTACTTTACAAATAGGGCAAGGTGTTACTACTGGTGCAGGTATTGTAAACTCTTTCTCAGAAATAAATTGGGCATCGGGCGAAAGAAGATTAGAAGTGATAATAGATATGGGAACTGGTTTTGTTCCGTATGGAAATGTTGAGTTAGTTTCTGTGCCTTATGCATTTGTTGCCGATTCAGCATTAAAAGTTCCATCTCCAAAATTGCGTTTCCAAGATCTCACCGATGTGGATGTAACTGGCTTAGACCCAAATGAAATCTTACGATGGAACGGGCAGAAATGGGTGCCGGCAGGAACAGTAAAAGTAGATCAATTAGTAGTAACAGGAGTAACATCAATACAAGGGGGAGTAAAGATCAATCAATACTTCATTCTTGGTCAAGATAGCATCACAAAAATCACTAAAGACCCCACTCTCAGCGATAGTAGCAACAATTCTATTCCAACAGTAGCCGCAGTAAAAGCTTACATTGACGCTCAATTTGCACAAGGTGCCGTAGGTCCAACAGGTCCAACAGGATCAACAGGAGCAACAGGCACAAATGGAATTGATGGCACAAATGGCATCAACGGAAGCACGGGCGCAACTGGAACAAACGGTATCAATGGAAACACAGGAGCAACAGGTCAAAACGGAACAAATGGAACAAATG
>CAZYXR010000086.1:4891-12308 GCA_964650845.1 uncultured Chitinophagaceae bacterium | reverse complement strand
GTTGTAACCCGAGCGCCAAAACATTGCTTCGTGTGGTGCTTGGCTTACACTATTTGTAATTGTTGGCAAAAGATTTACACCATCAACACTGCCGTTTTTGGGCATTTCTATTCCTGCGGCAGCAGCTATAGTTGGAAAAACATCTATTAAGCTTACCGCATGATTTACTATTGTATTTTCTTTAATCAGCCCTTTGCATTGCATCAAAAAAGGAACATTTATACCGCCTTCAAACAAGGTAAACTTGCCTCCTTTTAAGGGGGCATTGGTTCCTACATTCAGGTAGGTTGCTGATCCATTGTCGCTGGCAAAAATTATCACTGTGTTTTCTTCTAAACCCAATTCGCGTACTTTTTTGGTAATACTTCCAACTGCATCATCTAATGCTGCAATCATTGCAAAATACACACGTTTGTTGTGGTCTTCTACATGCGAAAACTTATCGTAGTAGCTTTTTGGAGCCTGTAAAGGTGTGTGAGGTGCGCTAAATGGCACATAAAGAAAAAATGGATTGTCTTTGTTTTTATCAATAAAATCCACGGCCTCGTTTGCGAAGCGAAAAGTAATGTAGTCTTTGGGGTAAACAGTGGTAGTGTTTTGTTTAATTGCACAATGGTTTTTTCGTCCTTGATTCCACATGTGGCGGTCGGTAAACTCGCCCAAATGTGCATTGATTATGTCAGGGGAATTTTCGGGAGCATACAAAGAAAACGCTTCCGTAAAGCCATAAAAAGAATCGAAACCTCGATTGTTGGGTAGGCAAGGCGCATGATAGCCCAAGTGCCATTTTCCAACCATTGCAGTTGTATAACCATTTTGCTTAAAAAACTCAGCCATGGTAAGTTGTTCGTGCGGTAAACCTTCTTGTTTTACCTCTCTTCGCGATGGTAAATCTTGCCCACGTTCAAAAGCCCAGTTTACCTCCTTACGCATAAACATTTTGTAGAATCCACGAACAAAAAAACTGCGTGGATACTTTTTATGTGGTTGAAATTCAAACCCAAATCGCTGTTGATAATTGCCTGTAAGTAAACCTGCCCGCGATGGTGCACAAATTGCCGCAGAAGAATATCCTTCATTGAACTTACAGCCTTTTATGCCAATGCTATCAATATTTGGAGTTGGTACATTTTTTCCACCGTAGGTAGAAAGTTCATGCTTGCCTAAGTCGTCTGCTAACAATACAATCACGTTCAGTTTCTTTTGCTTGGCATCATTCATTTTGAAAGAAACCAAGCCGAGAATTGTAATTGCCGAAATGACTAATACAGAAAAATGGGAAGTAAACTTCTTTGTCATGCCGTTTTGTATGCAACAAACTTAAACACATAATTTGTATTTCCGAAACGACTACTGTGCAATAGTTTTCATTTGTTGCTTAAAAATAGATAGGTGGCAATTGAATTTTATGAATGTAGTTTCTGATTTATTTGTAACACTTTATCCATACTGTCAAATATCATTTGTAGAATAAAAATCCATTGTTATGTTTGCGGCTAATTAGACTAAGTCCAAATAAAATGAGGCGACCAACTATAGAACTAAAAAACATTCCGGCAGAAGAAAACTTTGCTGTGGCAGTATTGAATAAGCAAAAAGAATGCTTAGTAACATGGATTGATTACCTAAATGAGAAGGAAATCCATATTGCAGGAGAGAGAAAAATACAAAAAGAGGATAGCACAAATAAATGAAGCAATAAAAATATTGGAACAAGAGGCATATCCTACAAAAAATAGTTCCATTAAAACTGCACGAAAAACAGAAGATTCACTACGAAGAACCAAGTTAAAGACCAATAAAAATGGCATTGGTTACTTAAAGCACGAACTAAACTAAATGACACTCAATAATTAATAATAAACACAAAAAAACAAATGAAGAAGTACTACCTACCAATCGTATTATTTACAACAATTACAATCGGCTTAAGCTCTTGCAAAAAAGACGACAACAAAAAAACTTATGATGTACCCACAACATACAATTTCGATAGCGTGGACTACACCGGCCAAACACAACGTTTGGATATGCTTGGAGAGCTATCTACTGCAATGAAAAAAGGAAATGTAAAAGGCACAGCAGTAAGTGCGCAGTCGCTTAAAGATATGTATTCCAATGCAAACAGCCCATTCACTGGAACGGGTTTGAGCGCATCGGGCAAAAAACTTAAAGACAAAACTTTTGCAACCGAACAATCGGTGTTAGAAAGTTACATGGATGCTTTGGCAGCAGCAAGCCAATCGGCAGTAGATGGGGCAGACGGCACCGCAGGTGTTGTAGGCACTTATCTATGCGATGCCAATGGAATTGAACACATACAATGGATTGAAAAAGGAATTTTCGGGTCAGTATTTTTCTATCAAATAGCCGAGGTGTATTTAAGCGACTCAAAGATTGGAGCATCGGTAGCAAAAAAAGATCGCCAACACCATTGGGATGAAGCATTTGGCTATTATGGCGTACCAAAAGACTTTCCTACAAACAAAACAGGCATTCGCTACATCGGAAAATATGGTAACGATCGCGATGCATTGTTGGGAATAAACGCAACAATAATGAATGCATTTTTGAAAGGTCGCGCAGCTATAAACAATGATGATAATGAAGAAGTAGTGAATCAAGCCGTAATTGTAAAAGAAACAATTGAAAAGGTTTTGGCGGCAACTGCAATAAAGTATCTGAATGATGCTAATAAAGGATTTGGTACAGATGCAACACGCAATCACACATTATCTGAAGCGGTAGCATTTATCCGTGCATTAAAATATAATTCAAGCAAAAAAATAAGCGACACAGAACTATCGAATGTACTGAACACAATTGGCGCAAACAACTGGAACATCACCCAACAAAACATTACAGATGCTCGAAATTCACTGAGCACTATTTATGGATTAGATGCAGTAAAAGATCAACTATAAATATTTCTAATTAAAGGCATTCAAGCAGTTATTGCTTGGATGCCTTTTTATAAATCAGCAGATGAATAAAGCAATACTTGTAGCGCTAATATCAATTATCAGCATATCGTCTTGTAAAGAAAAAGTTAAAGATTTAGACCGAACACCATTGTTAGAAAACATTGGAAACAACGTTGTTATCCCATCATACAAAACAGCACACGAGAAAGCGCAAGCATTAAAAAATGCAGTTGCAGATTTCAACTACTACCCCGAGGCGGCTAAACTTATCGCACTTAGAAATGCTTTTAAAGAAGCATACATTGCTTGGCAAGCGGTCGAAGTTTTTGATTTTGCAAAAGGAACTGCGCAAGCATATTCATTAAATTCTTTTCCTGCCGATTCGGCTAAAATCAGAGCCAACGCACTTACCGGAAACTACAACTTGCAAGCAGCATCAAACCTTAACGCTAAAGGATTTGCAGCGTTAGATTTTATCCTTTTTTCGATGAGCGACAACGACCTGACGAATCTGATTATTGACTTCCCCACCGCAAAAAAATATCTGCAAGACATTGCCGATGATATATCTTCAAATATCACCGCTACCTATGACGATTGGAACTTAACACATATCAAAACATTCACTTCTGCCACAGGTTTAGATATTGGAAGTTCTATGGGAATTCTTTGCAACTCGTGGGCGCAAATGACAGAGAGATCCCGCAGAGAAAGAGTTGGAAACGCATTAGGTTACGTTGGCTTGATTTCTTCCGGAACTATCAATTCTAAACTATTAGAAGGTTTTTATGCAAACAATTCAAAAGAGTTACTGATAGCCAACTTGCAAGCAGGCAAAAACATTTTTACAGGCGGCCCAGGAGTTGGGTTTGACGAATACCCGCAGATAAAAGAGGCTACATTTCAAGGCGTGCCATTGAATGAAGAAATCACTAATCAATTTGACAAATGTATTGCCGCTGCAAGCGCAGTTAATACAGATTTTAAAACAGCTTTATCGGCAGATAAACCCAAAATGGAAACGCTGTTTTTAGAGTTAAAAAAACTGGTGGTGCTAATAAAAGTTGATATGGCCTCGGCAATAGGTGTAACCATCAACTACACAGATAATGATGGCGACTAAAATCTATAAACAATAAACAAATAAAAAAATGAACAAATTTCTTACCTGCACAATTTCAATTGTATTCACCTCATCACTTTTAACTGGCTGTAAAAAAGATCAAGGACCTTCGGATGAACTGAAAAAAGCAGCAGTTACAAACTATGCAAGCATAGTTTATGCCAATTACAGCGATGCGTTATCAAAAGCGCAATTATTAAAAACAAGTATAGATGTTTTTGTAGCTACTCCAACACAGTCGAACTTTGATGCTGCAAAGCAAGCGTGGTTAGAAGCGCGATTACCTTATGGACAAACTGAAGTTTTTCGCTTCTATAGTGGTCCCATTGATGATGATAACGGGCCTGAAGGATTAATAAATGCATGGCCGATGGATGAAGCATATCTTGATTATGTTCAAGGAAATGCCACATCAGGACTAATTAATGATTTAACTTTCACTATTACTAAAAGCAATATTGAAGCGCAAAACGAGAATGGAGGTGAAACAAACATTAGTTGTGGTTTTCATGCAATAGAGTTTTTACTGTGGGGGCAAGATTTAAGTACTACATCTGCCGGTTCTCGTCCATATACAGATTTTATTCCAGTTACAGGCACAGCACTAAATCAAGCTCGAAGATGTGCGTACCTTAAAGCTATTGCTGAGTTGTTAGTAGATAACTTACAGGATGTTACTAATGCGTGGTCTCCATCGCAGACTGGAAACTACCGACAAGATTTTGTAAATGGAAACTCAGATGCTGCAATATCAAAAATGATTCAAGGAACAGGATTTTTATCGAAAGGTGAGTTAGCTGGTGAAAGATTAGAAGTGGCATACGACTCTCAATTACAAGAAGACGAACATTCTTGTTTTAGCGACAACACGCACAATGATATTCAAATGAATGCACTTGGAATACTCAATGTAATTAATGGAACCTATAAACGTACGGACGGAAGTGTAATAACCGGCACAAGCGTATATGATGTAGTAAGTGCAAAAGACGCTAACACTGCAAATGAGCTAAAAACGGCAGTTGAACTTGGTTATTCAAAATCTAAAGAAATAGCAGCACCGTTTGATCAACAAATAGTATCAAGTAACGTTAGTGGCAGAGTAAAAGTGAAAACAGTTATTGATGTATTAAAAGCGCAAGGCGATAAAATTGCCGAAGCAGCAAGTAAGTTAAGTTTTAGTATTATTATTGAATAGAATTTTCTTCGTATTTTACATGAATACAAAGATCAATAATTTTTCATCTATAAGCAGAATGCTCAACATATTCACTATGGTGGGCATTCTGCTTTTTTCTACTAATAGTTGTAAACCCGAAAAATCACTATCAGGTTACGAAACAGGCGAAGAGAATTCGGGAGGTGCAACAACAATATTTGATTTTTCGCAGAATGCATTTAACCATGCAGCGCCAAATATTTTTGGCGAAGAAGAAACTAAGTTTTCTGTAGGCAACTCATTTTTTAGACAAAATTGGGTGATTGCTCCATCATCGACTGAAGGCAGAGATGGTTTGGGACCATTATACAATGGACTAAGTTGCACTGGTTGTCATTTTTTAGATGGAAGAGGGCGACCGCCAATAGGAAATGAAGGTGTTGCAGGTTTTTTAGTTAGGTTAAGTGTTTCTGGGGCAGATGCTAATGGAGGTCCATCTCCACACCCCATTTATGGCGGTCAATTGCAAACAGTAGGAATTCCAGGAGTTCAGCCCGAAGGAAGTTTTACAATATCATATCAGAATATTGATGGGCAATTTGCAGATGGAACAACATATTCACTTCAAAAGCCGATATACCTTTTATTTGGCAATTATGGAGCATTAAATGGAGTTTTACATTCTCCTAGGGTTGCTCCACAAATGTGTGGATTAGGTTTATTAGAAGCCATTTCAGAAACAGATATTCAAGCAAATGCTGATGAATTTGATTTAGATGGAAACAATATATCAGGCAGGGCTAACTATGTGTGGGACTATAAAAACAGTAAACAAGCATTAGGTCGTTTCGGTTGGAAGGCAAATCAACCGAGTATTTTGCAACAAACTGCAGCAGCCTTTAATGGCGACATTGGAATTACATCATCACTTTTCCCAGTAAGCAATTGCACATCTGCGCAATTAGATTGTAACAATGCCCCCAACGGAAACACCGCACCTGATAATTTTGAGCTTAGTAACTATCAGCTAGAGCGAGTAACTTTTTACTCATCAACCTTAGCAGTTCCAGGCAGAAGAAATGCGAAAGATGAAACAATTTTGTACGGCAAAAAAATGTTTACAGAAATAGGCTGTAACCAATGCCATACTCCAAGTTTCACAACAACAGCACATTCGTCAATTGCGGCACTTAACAATCAAAAAATTTTTCCCTACACAGATTTGCTGCTGCACGATATGGGTAATGACTTAAGTGATGGAAGAACAGACTATTTGTCAAACGGTAACGAATGGCGTACTCCGCCATTATGGGGAATCGGTATGTTTCAAACTGTAAATAAACACACACGCTATTTACATGATGGAAGAGCACGGAATATACAAGAAGCTATTTTATGGCATGGAGGAGAGGCAGAAAATGCAAAAGATAGATATAGGAAGTTGAATGTAGAACAAAGAACAGCACTGATAAAATTTTTAGAATCGTTATGAGAACAACAACATTACTGTTATTGTCAATTATCACATTGTATATTACATCTTGTAAGAAAAAAGAAAGTTTACTTGAAACGTATGACAGGGGAACATTGTTAAACAATATTGCAAACAATGTAATTTCACCATCATATTTGAAATTTAAGAATGAAGCCGATTCACTTGTAAAAATAAGCGAAGGCTTTGATAGCACTACTACACTTCAAAATCTGAGTTTAATGCGTAATCAATGGAAGGAAGCATTAGCTGCATGGATGAATTGTGAAGTGTATGATATAGAAGTTGCATATGCACTCAACACTCAAATAGCTGCTTTCCCAGTCTCTATACAATCTATAGAAACAGAAATTCAGGGCACTCATAATATTGATATCAACTATGTCGCAGCTACCGGAACAACTAGAAAGGGCTTTGGTGCAATCGAGTACTTGCTTTACGGGTCGAGTAAAACAGAACAACAAATTATTGATGAATTCAGCCAGAATCCTCGCAGAAAAATCTATCTGTTGTCGTTAGCTAAGCATGTTGCATCAGTTGCTAATCAATTGGAAAACGAATGGAAAAATGGCAATCCGTCACATTCGCATTTTATATCTCAAACACAAATGGATATTAGTGGTTCACTGAATATGGTAATCAATGTTTTTGTTGCGCATATTGAAGAAGTGCGCAGGTCAAAAATTGGTAAGCCTTGTGGTATAGAAGCTACAAGTGTA
>CAZYXR010000086.1:3110-4881 GCA_964650845.1 uncultured Chitinophagaceae bacterium | reverse complement strand
TTCAAAATTAGAAAACCCCTTTGCTCCACATTCTATTGAGAATATTAAAAGTAACATTGCTTCTTGGAAAATGCTCTTCACAGGTGCGTTCGGTATTGGTATTGATGATTATTCCGATGCTGTAAACGCAACTTACAACAATGAAAAACTTTCCACAGTTATTTTACGACAGATGGATCTCTGTGAGATGAAGGCGAATGCCATTAGTGGTTCACTCGAAAATGCAGCAATCAATCAACCAGCACAAGTTAAGGAGCTTCATTTAGAGTTGAAAAAATTAACCGTGCTTACAAAAGTAGATTTATCTTCAAGTTTAGGTGTGGTAATTACTTTTAGTGATAACGATGGCGACTAATAAAAGGAAGTCGGCATTTTTTGAAGCACTAAATACTGTTGTATCGGTTGCGCCAATCGCATTTTTTAGAATTGCGTTTGGTACAATGATGGCACTTTCCATCATACGTTTTTGGGCAAATGGCTGGATTGAACAACTCTACATAAAGCCATCGTTTTTTTTTACTTACTATGGTTTTGAATGGGTAAAACCCTTTTCGGCAAACGGTATGTATGTCGTGTTTGCATTACTGTTTTTAAGTGCCGTTTTTATTGCATTAGGTTTTGTATATCGAATATCGAGTGTTGTATTCTTTTTTCTTTTCACTTATGTAGAACTGATAGATAAATCAACTTATCTCAATCATTACTATTTTATCAGTATAGTAGCATTGTTGTTCTGTTTTATTCCTGCTCACAAAGCATTTTCGTTAGATGCGAAATTGGGTGTTACACAATCCGCAAATTCCTTTCCACGCTGGATGCTACTAAGTATTCAGTTGCAAATGGCTATGGTGTATTTTTTTGCAGGCATTGCAAAAATAAACCACGATTGGCTGATGGAGGCTTTGCCATTAAGAATATGGCTGCCTGCAAAAAACGATATGCCAATTGTAGGTGCATTGCTAAACGAAACATGGCTTGCATATTTGATGAGTTGGTGCGGAATGATTTTTGATGTAACCATTTCGTTTTTCCTTTTTTGGAGAAGAACAGTTTACTATGCTTATGCAGTAGTGGTTGTATTTCATGTACTCACGGCAATTCTGTTTCCTGGCATTGGCATGTTTCCTTTTATTATGATTGTGTGTGCTACGGTGTTCCTGCCAAGCGATTTTCATTCGCGAGCTATTTCATTTTTAAGTAAAACTTTTGGTATAGAAACTAAAGCTCAAGAAACTGCACAAAGCCTTGTACTTAGTTCGCCATTTGTAGCAACTGTTTTTGTGCTTCATTTTTGTGTTCAACTCCTCCTCCCCTTTCGCTACATATTGTATCCTGAAAAGTTGTTTTGGCACGAAGAAGGCTATCGGTTTTCGTGGCGGGTAATGCTGATGGAAAAGGCGGGCATGGCAACATTTCATGTAAAAGACAACAACAACCAAGTGGTAGAAATTCGCAACAGCGACTACCTTACTCCACAGCAAGAAAAGCAAATGAGTACCCAACCCGATATGATTTTGCAATTCGCCAAACACTTGGCATGGGTACATAGGCAACAAGGCTGGCAAAACCCAGAAGTATATGTAGAAAGCTATGTTTCGCTAAACGGAAAAGGAAGTAGGCAATTCATCAGAAATGATATTAACCTTGCCGCCCAAAACGATGGCTTTGCGCATAAAGCATGGATATTACCTTATGATGTTACGAAAGAAAAATTGATAGAACAAAGGTGAACTGCATTCAAATTTTGCACTTTAATAATTCTCGCAGTTTA
>CAZYXR010000086.1:0-3084 GCA_964650845.1 uncultured Chitinophagaceae bacterium | reverse complement strand
GATGTTTTCAATCTATTCAACGGCTCAAACTTTTACTGTTTCGGGTAGAATATTAGATGAGCAAGAAGAATTGATTGCAGACGCGAATGTGAAATTACTACACACCGCTTTTGAAGTTAAAACAGATTCGATTGGAGCTTTTTCATTAGCAAATGTTCCAAAGGGAAGGTATGAAGTAGAAGTAAAAGGCAGTTTTATTGAGCGCAGGATGTTTCGCATTCAAATAAATAACGATACCATTTTGCCAGATGTGAAGGTAAAAAGCCGCGCACACAACCTCGAAGAAGTAGTTATTGAAAACAATACCGAATCATTTGGTATTACACGCATGAAGTCAGTTGAAGGCGTTGCAATTTATGAAGGCAAAAAAAATGAGGTGATATTGATGAAAGATGTTGTGGCAAACAAAGCTGTAAACAGTTCGCGACAAATATTTGCGAAAGTACCTGGCATGAATATTTGGGAAAGCGATGCTGCCGGCTTGCAACTTGGTGTGGCAACACGCGGTTTAGATCCAAACAGAACTTCAAATTTTAATACCCGCCAAAATGGATACGATATGAGTGCCGATGCTATTGGCTACCCCGATTCGTATTATGTGCCACCTGCCGAAGCCGTAGAACGCATTGAAGTGATTCGAGGTGCAGCCTCGTTGCAGTATGGACCACAGTTTGGCGGTATGTTGAATTATGTTTTGCAACGCGCACCAAGCAACCATAAAGTTGAATGGACAAGTTACACTACCGCTGGCAGCTATAACTTAGTAAGCACATTTAACAGTATTGCAGGAACAGTAAAATGTTTCAACTATTACGGATTTTACAATTACAAACAAGGCGAAAGCTGGCGACCCAATGGAAAATTCAATGTTCATAATGCCTTTGCTTCGTTGGGGTATAAGTGCAGCGAAAAGCTCTCTGTTCAAGCAGAATATACTTTATCGAAGTATAATACTAAACAACCCGGTGGGCTTACCGATGCACAGTTTGACAATAACCCCAAGCAAAGCCTGCGCTCACGCAATTGGTTTTCTACCAACTGGAATATTTTTGCACTCTCGCTGAATTACAAACACAGTATTCGCCATCAGTTAAACATTCGTGCATGGGGCTTTATTGGCAGTCGCGATGCTTTAGGGTTTTTAGGAACCACCAACCGCACAGATGACATTACTCAAAATCGCGACCTCATTAGCGATAAGTACAAAAACTTTGGCACCGAAGCGCGCTACATGTGGAAGTATTTCATTGGTAAATATTTGTCGAGCTGGTTGATTGGTGCGCGATTTTACACTGGCACAACACGCAAACAACAAGGCTTAGGCGATAATGGCAACAATGCAAATTACAAATTCCTAAACCCCGATAGTTTAGAAGGTTCCGATTATCGCTTTCCGGGTATGAATGTAGCGGTGTTTACCGAGCATGTTTTCAACCTGAATCACAGTATAAAAATCACACCGGGTATTCGTTACGAACACATTCAAACAAAAGCCAGCGGCTATTACCGTCAAACATTTTTTAATCAGTTAGACACCATAATAAAATCTGAAACACGCAGCCACAGTAGAAATTTTGTTTTGCTCGGCTTGGGGTTTTCGTGGGGTGCGTGGCGCAATACCGAGTTGTACGCCAATGTGTCGCAAAATTATCGTGGCATCACATTTACCGATATGCGAGTTGTGCGTGTTAGCCAATTGGTAGATCCAAATCTAAAAGATGAAAAAGGTTTTAATGTTGATATTGGTTATCGTGGTGATTTTAACGAGTGGTTACATTGGGATGCAAGTGCATTTTGGTTGCAATACAATAATCGCATAGGACAAATACAGCAAGTAGATTCGGCTTATAATATTTATCGCTACACAACTAATGTAGGTAGTTCGCGAGGCTTGGGTGCCGAAATTTTTGTGGAAGCAGATTTGTTTAAAGCTGCAAAAGTATCGCACAAAGCTGGAAACCTTGCGCTTTATGCCACCTATGGTTTTACAAATGCAACGTACGTAAAATCGCCACATAAAAACGTTGTAGGCAAAACACTGGAGTTTGCGCCCAAACACACTTTGCGCTTTGGTGTGCACTATCGTTACAAGCAATTTGTAACTTCTGTGCAAGGGCAATTTGTTTCTTCACAATTTACCGATGCTACAAATGCAAAGTTTACTGCCACAGGTGTAAACGGCAGCATTCCTACATATTACACTTTAGATTGGAGTGCGCGGTATTCTTTTAAATGCCTGCAATTGATTGCCGGGGTAAACAATTTTACAAACAACATTTATTTTACTCGCAGGGCTATCAGCTATCCTGGCCCAGGTATTATTCCGGCCGAGCCACTTACATTCTTTGTTACACTGGGCATCAAACTAAACAACGATGTGAAAAAAGAAAAGTGGAATACCTTTCAGCAGTAATGCAGCTTTGATAAATTCTTACAAACACAAAAGGTTTAGAAAATAACGAGTTGAACGTGAATAACAAATAGGCTAAAGTTTGCAACACCTTAATAGATTTGCATTTCATGGGAGTTATTCAGCGGCAGGGAATCATCAACAGTATATTGACTTACATAGGCATTATTGTAGGTGCGTTGAATATTATTGTGTTTATGCCCATGTTTTTAAGCAAAGAAGAAATAGGGCTTACTCGTGTGCTGTTTTCTTTTTCTGCTTTGGTATCGCAAATTGTTCCGTTGGGCATGAGCAGTATTACGCTCAAGTTCTTCCCAAATTTCAGAAATAAGGATAATAAACATCATGGCTTTTTTGGCTTATCGCTTGTGTTGCCTGCTATTGGTTTTGTAATTGCAGCAATATTGATTTTATCATTTAAAACCTTCATCACCGCGCAGTACAACAAGCAATCGCCACTTATAAATGAATACTTTAATTACGTACTGCCGCTTACATTCTTTCTTGCTTTTTCCAGTGTATTTACAACTTACTGTTTTTCGCTTTTCAAGTCATCGTTTCCGGTATTTGTAAATGATGTATTGGTGCGTGTGTTGGCAATAATTTTGTATGCTGTTTATTTCTTAAAATTTATCACACTCGACCAGTTTATATTCTTGTATGTGCTGAAGTTT
>CAZYXR010000085.1:10166-12329 GCA_964650845.1 uncultured Chitinophagaceae bacterium | reverse complement strand
TTGCTACCGGGGTTGTAATTGTGTATGTAATAGTTGTTGAACCACCATTCCATACATTTGTACAAGCAGACGAATAAGTGTTTACCGCAGCAACCCCCGAGAAATTACTTACAAAAGTTAATGCTGTATTGCCGTGAGCAATCACAGTACCAGTTCCATTTGTTTGGCGTACGGTAATGTACGAGGCATTGGTTGATGTAACAGTATATGACCATCCATTTACTAATATCCCAATTGTTCCCCAGCTTGTTGGAGCAATAGAAATACTTTCTGATGTGCCGCAGGCACCTAATGTATTGCCGGTTACACCAGAATTTATTGAACTGCTACACTGTGCAAAAAATATCTTAGCTGCTAATACTAACGCAGAAGTTACGAGTAATTTTGTTCTCATAAAATTGTATTGAAAAAAGAGTTTTGGAAAAAAGTTATTTCTGAATTTTAGGAGTAATGCCATCGCCTCCTTTTCCCGATGTTGTCGGCTGAACTTCAGATGATTCAGAATTGTATTGTGGGTTTCTATTCATTTTAGAAACTAAAAAAGCATTGTATTCCGGATGAGTTTTCATCCAACTCCAAGCGCGAACTTCAAAATCCTTTTCATCATTCTCTCTGTTACCAGATTCAATGTATTTAGGAAAGCTTGGAAACTGTTGATACAAATCAACTTTGTATTGTAATTTAAATTTAGCTTCAGTGCTCTGTTGAAGATTTGGTTCTTGTGCTTGAGCAATCAACACTCCTGTACCAAAGAGCAACGAGAAAAGAAACTTTCTGCAGCCAAAGAAGTTATCCATAGTCATACTGTCAATTTTATGCAAAAATATACACTTTTGCATAACAGCCTAATTTTAATAAAACTTCTAACATGAAAAATAAAATCAAGCACTATTCAAAATACACAACCGCTATCACAAACAATTTTTCATATTAGCAATAATGGCATTTACCAAACCTCGTTTATTCCTTACTGGCGGCTCGGGCTTTTTGGGTCATCATCTTATACAACACGCATTCAATACATTTGAGGTGCACTATGTTGTGAACAACAACTATTGTACCATACAAAATGCCATACCGCACAAAATCAATCTCAATAACTACCACAGTACAGTTCAACACATTAGTTTACTGAAGCCAGACTTTATCGTTCACTTAGCAGCAGTAGCAGATGCAAATTATTGCCAACTCTTTCCATGGAATAGCTGGAAGATAAATGTTGAAGCAACCGTAAATCTTGCAAAAATAGCGAACGAAGAAAACATTCCCTTTGCCTTTACCTCAACCGACTTAGTTTTTGATGGCACACAAGGAAATTATAGTGAAGAAGACACGCCAAACCCTGTAAACAAGTATGGTTTACAAAAATTGGAAGCCGAAAATTTGATTCGAAAATTCAATCCGAATGCTGCAGTTTTTCGACTACCACTCATGTTTGGCAAGTCTTATACACAAAAGCAAAACTACCTTACAGATTTAATTGCTAAACTGCAGAGAAACGAAAAAGTAAATCTTTTCACAGATGAATATAGAAGTATTTGTGGCGCAAACAGTGTAGCACAAGGCATATTAAAACTCATTACAAAATCAGCGCAAGGAACTTTTCACTTAGGAGGTACCGAAACATTATCAAGGTATGAATTTGGTATATTAGTGGCAAAAACTTTCTGCTGTAACCAAGCACTTATCCACGCTTGTAAACAAGAAGATTTCCTAATGGCTGCCCCTCGCCCCAAAGATGTGTCTCTAAATTCATCCAAGGCAATATATTTGGGTTTTAGACCATTGAGTTCAAAAGAGGAACTTAGGCTAATTGCAAATGACGATACACTCAATTAGATTAAATTATTACATCACTTGGCTTCTCTGTATAGCAGCAGTATTGTGTGTTTGCAACACACATGGTCAAAACCGCTATCGGGTTATTAGTTACAACATCGAAAATCTTTTCGACACTATTGCAAACCCTGCCATCCGAGATAAGAATTTTACACCAAATGGAAAGTTTGCTTGGAACACTGAGCGATACAACACAAAACTCAACAATCTTACAAAAGTTATTAACGCACTTTGCGATACTGTAGCGCCACTATTTATTTCTGTATGCGAAGCAGAAAACTCAACAGTGCTTAAAGACTGGCTAAAGCAGCCTAAAATGAAACA
>CAZYXR010000085.1:0-10156 GCA_964650845.1 uncultured Chitinophagaceae bacterium | reverse complement strand
AAATTCATTCACTTTAACTCTGCCGACCCCAGAGGTATTGATGTTGCCTTACTTTATAACAAAAAGCTATTCAAACCAACTTACAAAACATTAATACCTATACAGTTTGACTTTGACAATAACTACAATGCTCGCGGTATTCTTTATGTAAAAGGAAAATTCAACAAACAAGAAATACATGTTTTTGTAAACCACTGGAGTAGCAGAAAGGGCGGTGCCCAAGTCAGTGACGGTCGAAGACTTAGAACAGCAAAAATACTGCGAGCAAAAATCAACGAAATTTTATCAACTAATCCTGATGCGCGCATTTTCGTAACAGGCGATTTTAACGATCCACCATTTAGCATCAGTGTTTCCGACTCTTTAAATGCAAAGCAAAACTTACTTACAATTAAATCGGGCGACTTGTACAACCTAATGAGCGAAGCAGCACAAAAAGGCAAATACTCGTTCAATTTTGAAGGCGAACAAGATATGCTTGATCAAATTATTGTAACCCAAAATTTTGTAGCAAAAGACTGCACTTTATGTATTGACAAAAAGCGCGGAGAAGTTTTTCAACCAAAGTGGCTGATGTATAAAAGCGATAAGTTTGGCTTAATGCCTAATCGCACTTATGCCGGATACAAATATATTGGTGGCTATAGCGACCATTTACCTGTGTACACCGATGTAATTGTAAAGTAACCAATTTACAACGCAGAACGTCACAAAATTTCATCATCAATCAAAATATGATTCAATAAAAAATGAATTGTTTCGGTATTTAAATAAAAGGGTATAGTTTCGGCACTTCATTTGGTGAAATGCGAAAATAAGCCATCATCAATCAATAAATATTTAAAGAATGGGTTGCACAAGTTGCGGAACAAAAAATAAAGAAGGCGAAGAAATTGCAGGGTGCGGAAGCGCAGGAGGTTGTAGCACAGGCGGCTGCAACAGAAGCAATGTTTACGATTGGTTTTCCAATCTTCCCCTTTCCTTCAACGAAAACTTCAACATTGTAGAAGTAAGTTTTAAAAATGGTGCTCGCAAAGGTTATTATCGAAACACCGATCATCTTGACTTGCATAAAGGGCAATTGATAGCAGTTGAATCAGTTCAAGGTTTCGACATTGGCGAAGTGAATCTACAGGGCGAACTAGTGAAAGCCCAAATGAAAAAGCGCAAAGTAAGCGAGCGCGAAGATATTATTCGCAACATTATTCGCATTGCAAACGAGCAAGACATTGACTTGCTATTAGACTGCCGCAACAGAGAAAACGAAATAATGATAAAAGCGCGCGCCATTGCCAGAACACATAAAATCGAAATGAAAATCGGAGATATCGAGTTTCAAGGCGATGGAAAAAAAATGACTGTTTATTACACAGCCGATGACCGCGTGGACTTTCGCGAATTAGTAAAAATCTATGCTCGCGAATTCAAAACTAAAATTGAAATGCGCCAAATTGGCGCAAGACAAGAAGCCGCACGCGTGGGCGGCATTGGAACTTGCGGTCGAGAACTTTGTTGCTCTACTTGGCTCACCGATTTTAAATCGGTAACAACCAATGCTGTGCGGTATCAAAACCTTGCAATAAATACCGAAAAACTGAGCGGGCAATGCGGCCGCTTAAAGTGTTGCTTAAATTATGAGTTAGATACTTATAACGATGCTATGAAAAGTTTTCCGCGCCAATCAGATAAAATTGAAACCGAAGAAGGAATAGCATGGCTAAAGAAAACCGAAATTCTTAAACAATTGCTTTGGTATGAAATTGAAGATAAGCGTGGTGCTTACTTCAAACTTACCGTTAGCGATGCCAAAGAATTACTAATAATGAACAAAAGTGGCAAAAAGCCAAAGAGTCTCGAAAACTATGCCTTAGTAGATGCCGCAGTAGATGAAAGTAAACACGATGATTTAGTGGGGCAAGTAAGTCTTTCAACTTTAGAAGATAAAGAAAGAAAAAAACGTAGGCAAAATCAACACAAACAGCAGACAAAAAAACCGACACAACAAAAGCAAGAACAAGGTCAACATCAAAAATCTGCACAAAGACCGCAGCATCAAAAAAGCAATAAAGGACAGCATCAAAACAAACCCAAACAAGGTCCGCCACCTCAAAATAAGAAGTAAGAACTACTCATTATGAAAAAAGCTCTGCATTTAATAATGCAACCGATTACTGCTGCTACAATAATTGTTACTTGTATATCACTCGCAAGCTGCAACGAAAGTTTAGTTTATGAAGTAAACAACTCACTAAAAGGTGAAGTTTGGAGTTATGCCGATGCACAAACTTTTGAAACCGAAATCAAAGACACTACCATAAATTACGATGTGTTTGTTAACTTACGCCACTCATTTCATTTCGATTGGCGAAATGTTTGGATAAATATCGAGACAACTTTTCCTGATGGCAAAAAAGCATCCAAACGAGTAAACCTACTTCTTAGCGAAGCAGACGGCAAATGGTTTGGCGAGTGCACAGGCGATAATTGCGATATTCAAATCCCAATTCAAGAAAACGCATTCTTTCCGCAAATAGGAAAATATAAATTCTCAATAACCCAAGATATGCGCGTAAACCCACTAATAAATATTCGTAGCATTGGAATGAAAATAGAAAGACACAACAAAACAGCCAATTAAAACTCTCTTTTCAGCTAAACTTATACGTAAAACAAAACTCTTTCTGATTTTTTATTATCACCTGTTGCAATTATGTTGTGAAAAACTATCTTTGCACTCCTTTTTCGAGGAAGGTGTCCTCGATGTAAGACAAAAACAACTATCAAATGTCGCGTTTAAACGTAACAAAACTAAAAGCCAGCGAGCTTGAATTGAAAGAAAAAGTAGTGAATGTGCGCAGAGTAGCCAAGGTTACTAAAGGCGGAAGAACATTTACATTTTCAGCCACAGTAGTGGTGGGTAATGGTAACGGAATTGTTGGAGAAGGGCTTGGAAAAGCTCGTGAAGTTCAGGAAGCTATTCAAAAAGCTATTGACGATGCCAAGAAAAACTTGGTAAGCATACCTGTATTTCATGGCACTATTCCACACGTTCAACACGGTAAATTCGGTGCTGCTAAAGTAATGCTGAAGCCTGCTTCGCACGGTACAGGTGTAATTGCCGGTGGTGCAATGCGTGCAGTATTAGAAAGTGCAGGAGTTAAAGACGTGTTGGCAAAATCTTTGGGCGGTTCTAACCCTGCTAACGTTATTAAAGCAACTTTAGATGCACTAAGCAACTTGCGCGATCCATACACAGTATCTCGCAATCGCACACTTTCATTAGAGAAAGTTTTCAAAGGATAATTTATTTCACGAAATACATCAATAAATAAACATTAGCTGTATGTCAAAAGTACGCATCACCAAAATTAAAAGTGGTATCGATCGCCACCACCGCCAAAAAAACACTTTGGTTGCTTTAGGATTAAACAAACTAAATGCAAGTAAAGAAGTTGAATTGAATCCGGCATTAGAAGGGCAGATAGCAAAGGTAAAACACCTTTTAAAAGTAGAAGCTATCTAAGTAAATAACAAATAGAAAAGCAAATAAAGCAGCAGATGGAACTATATAATCTTGCACCCGCAGAGGGCGCAACAAAAACAAAAAAACGCTTAGGTCGCGGACAAGGCAGCACAAAAGGTGGAACTTCTGGACGTGGACACAAAGGTGCTCAAAGCCGTTCTGGACACAAAAAGAAGAAAGGTTTTGAAGGTGGGCAAATGCCATTGCAAAGACGCACACCAAAATTCGGTTTCAAAAACCCTTTCCGTGTTGAGTACGAGCAACTAAACTTGGGACGCATCCAAGAACTAACAGAGAAATTTAATTTAACTGATATCACAGTTGAAAACCTTCGCGACAACAAACAAATCAGCAAAACTGATTTAGTAAAAGTGTTGGGTACCGGTGAATTGAAAACCAAAGTAAACGTTAGCGTTCACGCTATCAGCGAAACTGCAAAACAAAAAATTGAAAGCCTCGGAGGTACAGTTACAATCGTGAAGATTTAATATGAAAAAACTATTTGAAACCCTCTCTAATATTTGGAAAATTGAGGAGCTCAGGCAGAGAATATTGCTCACGCTTGGGCTTGTTCTCATTTACAGAGTTGGTACATACATCACTCTTCCGGGTATTGACCCAAGTGCATTAGCCACAGTAACCAGCCAAGGTAAAGGCGGTATTTTAGGATTAGTAAACCTATTTGCAGGGGGTGCGTTTAGCCGTGCTTCTGTTTTTGCATTAGGTATTATGCCTTATATATCAGCTTCTATTGCTGTGCAATTGCTAACAATTGTAGTTCCATATTTCCAAAAACTACAGAAAGAAGGCGAAAGCGGCAGAAGACTTATCAATCAATACACACGTCTTTTAACAGTAGCCGTTACCTTATTCCAAGGCATGGGTTATGTTGTTTATCTTACAAGTGTTGATGGCGAAGCCATTCTTATCTCTCCTACCCTATTTTCAATTTCCACTGTTGTAGTGCTAACAACAGGAACATTATTTGTAATGTGGATGGGAGAAAAAATTACTGATAAAGGATTAGGTAATGGTATATCAATCATCATCATGGTAGGTATCTTGGCGCGTCTTCCAGAGTCGTTATTCCAAGAATTGACATCGCGTTTGCAAAGTGGTGGATTGATTGTTTTTGTATTGGAAATTGCATTCTTGCTGGTTGTTATTGCAGGTTGTATTATTTTGGTACAAGGCACACGCAGAATTCCTGTTCAATATGCAAAACGCAACATTGTTCAAGGTGGTAAAATGATGCAATCGGGTGGTGTTCGTCAGTACCTTCCTTTAAAAATAAATGCTGCCGGTGTAATGCCTATCATTTTTGCGCAAGCAATTATGTTTTTGCCGGCAACCATCGCTCAATTCCTTCCAGGAATGGATCAAAACAATGGATTTCTTATTGCTTTCAATGATATTCGTTCGTTACCATACAATCTTACGTATTTCATATTGATTGTTGCTTTTACTTATTTCTATACTGCCTTGATTATTAATCCTCAGCAAATTGCTGATGACATGAAGAGAAATAACGGATTTATTCCTGGTATCAAGCCTGGCAAAAATACAGCTGCGTTTATTGATACAGTAATTTCTCGTATCACATTACCGGGTTCAGTGTTTTTAGGTTTTGTTGCAGTAATGCCAGCCATAGTAATGCTGTTTGGTGTTCAACAATCATTTGCATTATTTTATGGTGGCAGTTCATTGATAATTATGGTTGGGGTAATTTTAGATACACTCCAAAGTGTAGAAACACACTTATTAAATCGTCATTATGATGGTTTAACCTCTTCTGGAAGAATTAAAGGAAGACAAGGCTACGCAATGGCTTCTATGTAAAAAAAATCAAAGCCCTCTTCGGAGGGCTTTTTTAATTGTATTGTGTTCGATTTAATAAAAAATTTTATGGCATTAAAAGCTAAAACCGAAGAAGAACTTGAGTTGATGCGCAAAAGCGCTCAATTAGTGAGCAAAACCCATGCCGAAGTAGCTAAACTGATTAAGCCTGGCATTACGGGTAAGGCACTTGATAAAATTGCATTTGAGTATATTAAAGACCACGGAGCAACACCATCTTTTTTGAACTATGGTGGCTTTCCGGCATCACTTTGTATTTCTGTTAATGAAGTTGTAGTTCACGGCATACCAAACAACATAGAGTACAAAAGTGGCGATATTGTAAGCATAGACTGCGGTACGATTTTATACGGCTACCACGGTGATATGGCTTACACTTACGCAATAGGCGAAGTAGATGCCGATGTGCTGCAATTGTTGCGTGTAACCAAAGAGAGTTTGTATATTGGTATATCAAAAGCCGTTACTAATAACCGCGTTGGCGACATCGCTTCTGCTATTCAAGATTACTGCGAACGCAAACACGGCTATGGCATAGTACGCGAGTTAGTGGGCCATGGTGTAGGAAGTAAACTACACGAAGAACCACAAGTGCCAAACTATGGCAGAAAAGGAGACGGCAAAAAACTAATCACCAATCTTACCATCGCCATAGAGCCAATGGTAAATTTAGGCACCAAAGATGTTTATACCCGCGATGATAGATGGACGGTAGCAACCGAAGACAATGCCCCATCGGCACATTTTGAACATACCGTGTGTGTAAAACCAAACCAAGCAGAAATTCTAACTACTTTCGACTACATAGAGGATGCGGTTAGAAACAACAAAGAATTGTTTTTTGTATAGCTTGCATAATCAAAATAGCCTAAGCGAACTTATAGCACCGAAGCCATCTGTTCGTATTTTTTAGCTTCCTTTCGTTTTCTGAGCGCATGGCAAGCATAAGCCAGTTCCAAAATTGCATTCTTGTATTTGGGGTCTAAAGCAAAAGCCTGAGCCGCGTATGCCTCGGCTGTTTTGTATTCTTTGCATTGATTGGCCGCAAAAGCAGCTTGGTAAAGTAGCTCCTTTTTTTCGGTAAAAACTTTAGCGGCTATATTTAACTGTTCCAATGCTTCTTTATACATTTTTTGATTCAGATATACACTTCCTAGCCCTGCATTGATGTTTGGATTTTTCTCTATTTGCAAGGCTTTAAGATAATATGTTTTAGCTTTCTCGTAATCTTTGGCATCAAAATATAGCGAAGCTATTTCATAAGTTAGCGATGCACTTTTCGTATCTATCTGCATCAACTTTTCATAAGTACCAAGTGCTTTTTCGCGCTGTTTGGTTTGCTTATAAATTTTGGCCAAAAGCAACAACACTTCCTTATCATTTGGCAGTAATTCATAAGCTTTTTCAAGGTTTACTTGGGCTAATCTAAAATCTTCTAAAGCATAATGCACTTCGCCTAAACTAAAATAAGAAGCAGCAAACTTTTCATCCTTTAATACACTTTGCCTAAACTGTTCGCGAGCTTTCAAATAATCATTCAGCCTGAGATAACTAACCCCCATTAGGTTGTAAGCATCCGCTCTGTTACGATCTTTACTCAACAACAACTCGTAGTTTTCTATTGCCTTGGGATATTCTTTATTATAGAAATATGCATTTGCCATATAAAAAATAGCAGCTGTATCATCGCGATTGTTCATCAAATGAAGCGAATAACAAACTACTGCCGAGTCATACAAACCACGGTTGTAATATGAATTTGCCAAGGCGCGTAAATCATTTTTTATGGAAGGCACTTCTACTTCCTTTTTTTTGCTGAATGAAACGTTAAGGGTTTGCATCCGCACTTTGGTTTTCACAGCGAGTTGCTTCTCTCCTATTGAATCGTAAACGGTAGTGAGTAATCCAAGCACTTCTCTATCGGTGGGATCTATAGAAACAGCTTTTTGAAATGCCCGCACCGCATCGAGGTAATTACCCTCGTACATATTTACAATTCCAAGCGACTTATAGTATCGCAATGGCATTGCTTGCTGCCCGCAACCGTTGTAAACACTTGCAAACAAAAGCAAAACAAGGATGAAAATATTTGGGTGGAACAAAATAATATGGCGTGTTTAGAAAGTGTAAAATACAGTATTTACCGATTTTTGCAATCTCTCAACTATATTATGCTAAAGATATATTGAACAATTCAGTAAGCGAAATACCATGAGCGCGAGCTTGCTGAGGAATTAAACTTTCTTCAGATAATCCAGGTACACTGTTAACCTCAAGCATAAAATATTCGCCATTGCAAACAATGTAATCTATTCGGCTCATTCCTTTAAAGTCCAAAGCTTTATAAATCATTATCGAAGTAGCTTGAATACTTTTAAATAGTTCTGCATCTATCTCGGCCGGGGTTATTTCCTGGCTACCACCTTCGTATTTAGCATTAAAATCGAAAAATGAATTCTTACTGCGAATTTCAGTAAGCGGCAATGCAATTACATCACCATTTATTGTAAGTACTCCGCAAGTAACTTCTGTACCTTTAATAAATTCCTCTACAATAACCTCGTTGTCGTATTTTAAAGCATTTTCAACCGCTGTAGCAAGGTTTTTTGCCTCATCAACTTTAGCGGCACCATAGCTACTTCCATTCTTATTAGGCTTTACAAACACAGGATAAGAAAAAGCAACTTCAACTACATTTTTAGGTTCGTCAATGCGAAACAACTTGGCTTTTGCTGTTTTTACACCATAGTTGCTCAGATACTCTTTGCAGCGATTTTTATCAAACGTAAGTGCAGCTTGCAGCACTCCACAACAGTTGTAAGGGATATTCAATAAATCAAAATAGCCTTGCAATTTGCCATCTTCGGCAGGTGTGCCATGCAATGCAACAAACACTTTATCGAACAGAATTGGTTCGCCTTTTACTATGCAGCTAAAATCGTTTTTATCAATTGTAGCTATTGCATTTCCGTTTTCTTCTACAATCCATTCTTTTTCGTTTATCACTACCTTGAATGGTCGGTACTTAGTTTTATCAATATACTTACACACCACATCTGCACTTTTCAAAGAAATGCTTCTTTCTGCTGCGCTTCCGCCAGTTATTACTGCAATATTTTTCATAATTTCTTGAAGTTTTACTAAACGACTGAATGCACAAAAACTAAATTCACTTTAGGTTTTCCATTCTTGTAGCAATGCTATAAATTCTTCTTGTAGTGCGGCAGACTTGTTATCGTCATACCATTGGTGAATTTGTCGCACTTTTTGTCCAAAAGATGTTGCGGTATCGTTCTTAAACATATCAACTATTAGCTGAACTTCTTGTGGTCGAGGTCCCCAAGTTCCCACATCTTCAAAATTTTCTGCTTTCACGCAAATCAATTTTGGAATACTACGCCCACCATTAGTTAGATAAGCATCCATCAAATCAAGATTTGTATCGCGCAATATCAACTTCACATCTATATTTTCATTTACTTCGGCAAACGCGCACAATGCCGGCACAATCTGCGAAGCATCGCCACACCATGGTTCTGTAACAATTACCCAAATCCATTTTTCCGAAATCGAACTTAGTAGATTGTAAAGTTTCTGCTCTATAGCAATTGAGTTATACACCCGCTCCATACGAGCAAGATTTTCAACTGTATATCGAAGCATTTTTTCGTTATCGTAAGGCGCAGGTGGAAAAGGATTGGTAATAATACTTTTAGTAAGCTCAATATACTGAGCATAAGTAATTGCTTTATCTATTTGAGTTTTTGTTATCATACCAAATTATCGGTTCTAAAAAAAAAGAAGAAAATTACGATGGGCGATAGTTGTTTAAACTAATCTCCTCGGTTGCAAAATCAACATACTCAAACAAATGATTTGAAGAAATAACGAGTAATTTTTTGCCGTGCACGTGTTGCAAAATTGATTTATACCATGCTTCCCAATGTTTATCAAAATTGCTTGTAGGCTCATCTAAAAACACAGCATCCGACTTGCTAAAAACAGCAAGCGCCAATTTCAAGCGCTGTTTCATTCCAGATGAAAGTGTGCGTATTTGCTTTGTTTCACTTATTTGAATTTCGTTCAAAATATCATTAAACGAAACTTCTAATGCTCTTTGTGTAGCATGAAAACGCAACAATTCACCCACAGTTAATTCTTCCGGCAACTCTAAATAAGGAGCGCAAAAAGATGACTGCATCAATGCAGCTTCTGGTGTAATAATAGCACCATTTTTAGTGTACAAAACATTGCCCTCATTAGGGGTCAAAATTCCTGAAACTACTTTTAGAAGTGTAGATTTACCACTGCCGTTCTGCCCGGTAACTGCGTAAGTTTTCGCATAAAACAACTCATGCGATACACCCTTGAAAATCCATTGATTGTCAAAGCGTTTCCCTACGTTTTGTAACTTAATCGTCATTGTTGGCGCTACTGAATCCTTTCATTATTCCACGAACACTATCGCGAACAAAAGCAACAATTTCATCTTTCTCGGCACTTGCACTAATTTCCGCTTCAATAATTTTCAGTGCATTTGTGGTATTAAACCCGCGCACAAAAAGTATTCTATAAATATCCAAAATATGGTTTACCGTTTCGGTAGAAAAACCCCTTCGCCTTAAACCAATAGAATTTACACCTGCATAACATGTTGGATGCCGAGCAGCGCGTACATAAGGCGGTATATCTTTATTTACCAATGTGCCGCCCGATAAAATACTATGCCTGCCAATTTTCACAAACTGCTGTATAGAAACATTACCACCCAAAATA
>CAZYXR010000084.1:0-12352 GCA_964650845.1 uncultured Chitinophagaceae bacterium | reverse complement strand
CCTTCAAACCCCTACGATGCCAAAGGTTTGCTGAAAGCAGCCATTCGCGATGACGACCCTGTGATGTTTTTAGAAAGCGAAGTGCAATATTCTGATTTAGGTGAAATTCCCGAAGAGGAATACCTGATTGAAATAGGAAAAGCGGCCATTGTAAAACAAGGTGCTGATGTAACAATTGTGAGCTACAATAAAATGATGAAGCTGGCTTTGAGCGCAGCAACAGCATTGGAAGAAAGCGGCATAAACGCAGAAGTTATTGACCTGCGCACCATTCGCCCACTCGATGTTGCCACAATTTTAGAGTCGGTAAAAAAGACAAACCGATTGGTGATTGTGGATGAAAGCTGGCCATTCACTTCTATTGCTTCCGAAATTACTTTTCAAGTGCAGCGTTATGGTTTCGATTATTTGGATGCACCCATTCGCAGAGTGTGCGGAGCAGATGCTTCTATGCACTACGCGCCCAATTTAGTAGAGGCGTATTTGCCTTCGGTAGCCAAAGTAGTGGAAGCGGTAAAGGCAGTTACTTACAAGTAAAACATTTTATATGGAAGTATTTTTAATGGTGCTTGCGGTGATATTGATGTTGGTCGGTGTTGCTGGATGTGTGTTGCCGTTTTTGCCGGGGCCGCCACTTAGTTATATTGCTTTGCTCATTGTTGCATTTATGGATGGCAGCCAAATATCAACTAATGTATTGATAGCCACCGGAGTAGCCACTGCCATAGTTACCTTGTTAGATTACCTGATTCCTATTTGGGGTACAAAGTGGTATGGCGGTTCCAAACAAGGTGTTTGGGGCGCAACTGTTGGAATGGTAGTTGGCATTTTTGTGTTCCCTCCATTTGGTTTGATAATTGGTCCGTTTGCCGGAGCATTTATCGGAGAAATGATAAACGATTCATCCAACACAGACCGAGCTTTGCGCGCTGCATTTGGCTCGCTTATTGGCTTTTTAGTTGGCACAGGGCTAAAAGTAATTGTGTGCCTTTGGATGTTCTATTACTTGGTTGTAGATGTGTGGCATTTAGCTAAAGGGATCTGAGTAACTCTTGTTGGAGTTATAATGTTTGGTGAGGTTAGTTAATAGTAAATCAACGCTACAACCGTAACAATTGCCGAAAAAACCGTGCCGTTAAGCAATACATATAAACAAGATTTACTGAATAGTTTTAACCGCTTTGCATAACAGATGTAAGAGCAGTTTCTTGTTTACAGCCGTGGTTTGAATTTCCACCAACTACTCGTAAAGTTTTGCAGAAGCGTTTTTACACTCTAAAGTTGTTTAAGCTTTCGAGATTGCGTCTCCTTCGCTGTGCTGCGGTTCGCAATAACGAGAGCATTTAAACTAAAAGCTGTCGTCATTACGAGCGGAGCGAAGTAATCTCAAATAAAAGTTTATTTGCTGAAGATTGCAGAGAGCAATTTTAAGGGCATTAACTCTTTTCGCTTGATACAGTTACTTTGTATATTTGCGCCATGTCAATGTTGAACAAAATTTTAAACGAACCTGTTACTATTTATCGCTACGATAAGTTTATTGTGGGTTTCATTCCCGGCATGCTTGCTCCGTTGCTTGGTGTAGTGCTTTTTTATGTAGCCAAGTTCAACCACCTCAGTTTTGCCGAATATCTCACTTTTGTAAAGATGCCTCATATTTTTTCGCCCATGATGAGTTTGGGTGTGGTAATGAACCTTTTTGTGTTTTTCATTTTTATTCAACGCAATTATTACCGCGCAGCAAGGGCAGTTATTTTTGCCTGCATACTTTATTCTATTCCAATTTTATGGGTGAAATTTTTTGGATAACACAATGTGATTGGAGAATAGTAAATTTACAGTCTGCAACAATATGTCTGAAACCATACAGCCTTTGCGCAAGCCCGATTGGCTTAAAATAAAGTTACCTTCGGGTATCGAATATTCTGAAGTAAAAAAGAATATTAAGGATAATCGTCTACACACCATTTGCGAAAGCGGAAATTGCCCCAATCAAACCGAGTGTTGGGGCGAAGGCACTGCTACATTGATGATTTTAGGCAATGTGTGTACACGTAGCTGTATGTTTTGCAATGTAGCAACCGGCAAGCCCGAAAATGTGGACATTGCAGAGCCGCATCGTGTAGCTCAATCGGTAAAAGCTATGGGTTTAAAACATGTAGTTATTACATCTGTAGATAGAGACGATTTGGTAGATGGCGGCAGTAAAATTTGGGCTGCCACCATTCGCGCCATCCGCAAACATTGCCCAGGTGTAACTATGGAAACTTTGATTCCCGATTTTCAAGGTAAATGGGAAAATCTTCAACACGTTATTGACGTTTCGCCAGAAGTAGTAAGCCACAACATCGAAACGGTGAAAAGATTGAGTAGGGAGGTGCGAGTACAGGCGCGTTTTGAACGCAGCTTAGAAGTTTTGAAAAGATTGAAAGATGGCGGCATTAAGCGTACCAAAAGCGGCATAATGCTTGGTTTAGGCGAAACAAAAGAAGAAGTATTGGAGGCGATGGATGATTTGCGCGAAGCAAACGTAGATGTATTAACCATTGGGCAATACCTGCAACCCACCAAGCAACATTTAGCCGTTCAAAAATATATTTCACCCGAAGAGTTTGCAGCGTTTAAGCAAATAGGCTTGGCAAAAGGCTTTGCTGTGGTAGAGAGCGGCCCCATGGTGCGCAGCAGTTATCATGCCGAAAGGCATCTTTAAACTAACTTCCAAAAATGTAACTAATGATGTTTGCGCCCATGCGCAAAGCTTTGGTGCGCGTTTCCTCGGGGTCTTTATGCACATCAGCATCTTCCCATCCATCACCTAAATCGCATTCGTAAGAATATAACAACACTAAGCGCCCTTCGTGAAACAGCCCAAACGCTTGTGGCGCACTATTTTCGTGTTCGTGAATTTTAGGCAAGCCATTGGGGAACTTATACTTTTGATGAAATATTGGGTGCGAAAAAGGCAACTCTACCAATTTGCTATCGGGCAATAACTTTTCAAGTTGTGGGCGAATAAATTTATCCATGCCAAAGTTATCGTCCACATGCAAAAAACCACCGCCCATTAAGTAGTTGCGCAAGTTATCGGCTTCTTGGGTATTAAAAACAACATTGCCATGCCCCGTCATGTGCAAAAAAGGATAGTTGAAAATCTCAGCACTGCCCACTTCAACAGTTTCGGGTTCGGCATCTATGTTGGCGCTAAGATTTTGATTGCAATATTTGATGAGATTTGGCAACGAGGTAGGGTTGGCATACCAATCGCCTCCACCATTGTATTTCAACAATGCAATTTTTAATGGCTTGTCTACCGGAGAAAATGAAACTAACGGCAGCAACATCAATAACAATACTGCGCGGCTTGATATATTTTGTAAACGACTGAAGATTACTCTACTTATTTTACCCATTATTTTTTCCATTTTATGTTGCAACCAATACTCGGGCTTTGAGCCGGTGAAATTTCATTGTTGCTTAGAATTGCATCTAAAGCATTGCATAAATCCTTTCCACTTGGCATAATGCCATTTGATGGACGAGAATCGTCAAACTGACCGCGATATACCAATCTTAATTCATTATTGAATACATAAAAATCGGGAGTGCAAGCTGCATCATAATCTTTTGCTACCTGCTGCGACTCGTCATACAGATAGGGAAAGGTGTAACCTTCAACAGTGGCTGTTTCTTTCATTTTGTCGGGTGCATCAGCGGGGTAGTTTTCTACATCATTCGAACTGATTGCAATAAAAGCAATGCCTTTTTGTTTATAATCTTTTGCAATGGCAGCAAGCTGATTGTTTAAATGTTTTACATAAGGACAATGATTGCTAATAAACATTATAACCGTTGCCTTTTCGCCTTTAAGCATATCGAGCGATAAAATATTATCACTTACCGTGTCGGGCAAAGTAAAATCGGGTGCTTTTGTGCCAAGCGGAATCATATTTGAGGGAGTTGCTGCCATATTTATTTTTTGATTATCGAAAGTTCGCTGTGAAAATATAATTCGAATGCTATATTTGCGCTCCGTTTTGAATAATTAGTTATTCAAATGCACCCGTAGCTTAACTGGATAGAGCATCTGACTACGGATCAGAAGGTTAGGGGTTCGACTCCCTTCGGGTGCACATAAACTTGGTAGTATTAAGATACAGCCGCTTTTTTGTTCTATAACAAGAAGCGGCTGTTTTCATTATCATACTGTTACAAATAAAAAGCAGCTTATCGTTCAAATTATAATAGAACAGCCGCATCGGCTTGCAAAGCGGCTACAAGAGCGGGGTTTGCTGGTAGCCTCCACCGTCTAAATTACCTATAATGTAATTGTGGAAATATCAATCTATTGATGAAAACAAAAGAGGCTGCATCAAAAGATGCAGCCTCTTTGTTATAACTAAAAAGCTCTTATTAAAAATACTGCACTACTGCATTCCCTTTTGCAGTGCCGTTTTTGTAATCCCATTCAATTTTATAACCGTAAGCTGTGCAGCCATTGTTTACAGAATTTCCATTTTTATCAACCCCGCAAGTTGCGGTTATTGTAAAGTTATCGGTTGTGCTGGTGTATTTTCCTTGCGAAGGTCTTAGCCAGCCGCAAGCTGTTCCCGACTTCCATGGAGTAATCATTTCGGTGGTAAAGGCAGTTCCAAAACGTGTTGTTCCCCACGAGTCTATCACTTTGCTACCGTTTATCGAATCGCCATTTACGGTTGCGGTAATGGTAGAATAGTTTGAAACCTGCCATGTGCTTAAACGCGCAAAGTTCCACGATTCGGTTGAGCCGTTTTCGAAAGTTACGGTGATGTTATCGCTACGCTCTTTTACCCGTGCAGTAAGCGAGCCCGAAAAGTAATAGCTTAGGTAATCAAATCCATCAAGGTTGGTTAAATACTTTACTCCGTTATAGGTTAAATAATGGTTGTTTAAATTGATAAAAGTTACTTTATAGTCGGTGTGAGTAACACGCAATTTCGCTCCGGCATCACTCCATTTGTTTCCTTGTATCAGTTCCACTTTTACTTGCCCAGCTCTTTTGCGCGGAGGGTTGCCACATGCGGTTGTGCCATCGAAGTTGATGAGCAAAGTTGGTGTTGATGCATACTGCTGCGAGGTATCAACTGTGGCTCCGCAAATAGAAATAGCAACAGTTTCATCTGTTTTGCCAAATCCTTTTACATCCTTTAATACATTAATGATATCTGTGTTCAGGTTTTCCGATTCGGATTTGGTGTTGCTCAAATCTTCATTGTGTTGCTGTGCATTCGGGTCAGCTTTCGAAGTATTTGTCAGCTTTGAACAGCTGCCTAAAAAAGCAACAAAAAGGCTTGTTGCCACTAAGAATGCAATTTTGTTTTTGTTCATTGTACAGAGTTTGTTTGTGAATTTTAACGCAATCAGCAAAATTTTAGTGTATATGCAACTATTTTTTTGTTGTTGCTCATTCCGATATCCGCTTTTGTATAAACGAATAAGTCAATTGCAATCAGCTATTTGTAAGAAAAACGGATGTAGTAATCAATGCTCTTTCACCACGCGCATCACATGCTTTTGTGTGCCGTTGTTAGCTTCTACAATGTAAACACCTTTTGCAAGGCTTGCTTTTGGAAAATCAAAAATGCGCTCACCAGATATTGAAAGTATTTTTTTGCCAATAACATCATAAACAGTTACTGTGTATTGTTCATTACTATTTATTTTAAGCTGCCATTTATCAGTCAAATTCATTAACTGATAGTTGATTTTATTAGAGTTGTTAGAGTTTATGCCAGCGATGGTTTCTTTCATTTTAAATACGGCTGTAAAAGTATCGTTTACCGAAAGGTTTATTGCAAAAGAGTCAATTGTGCTTTGTTGCATAAGTTGGTTTGCTTGCCAATAGTCAAGTTCAAATCCATCTTCGGGCAAAGCTTTTAGCACAATAGGAACTCCGTCAAAGTAAGTTCCTTGCCACGGTAGCAACTGCGGTGTAATGGTGTTTATTACAATTTTGCCTGCACCTTCAGGTTGTACATTTATTACAATTTCGGCTGTTTTATTCAATCCAAATTCGCTAATGGCATTTTGATAAACATATTGCGGTCGTTCATCTACAAACCCTATCATACTATCAATTGTGTTGTAAAACGATTGCATGTTACCACCCCAGCGTTGATGATGGCGAGGTAAAACGGATTCAATTTCATCGCGCATTTTGTGTGCGTGTTGCTCAAAAGTATCGCGCTTGAATGTGGTATTCATTAAATCGGCAAAACGGTTTAGAAAATAATTTCTGAAAGTGTTATTACTGATTGCTTGATTAAAAATTTTGGCGTGTTCGTTGGTAATTACCGGTCTGCGAGCGCGATTCCACATAGCATCGGTTGGTTTACTCATTGTCATGTTTCCATCGGGGTGCACAAAACCACAGCCATAATCTAAATCCCACAGCATGTAGTGCCATTTCGAGCCTTCCTTTTTTTCGCGCCAGCATTTTATGTTGTTCGTCCATTCGCCCATCCAATCGCTATTAGCGTAAAAAATTTCGGTGGCAAAGTAATCGGTGTAATTCGCTAAATCAATATGGTTATTCAGTACTTGAAAAAATGCAGCATCGTCATTTGGATTGGTGGAAGTGATTCGATACAGCATATCATAAAATGCAGAATCACTGCCATTGTGCACCTGAAAGCCGAGGTTGTGGTCGTAAGAAATTAAATCAACTGCATCGTGATTCACATTGTGGTTAAAGCGCAAATAGTGTTGATCCATTTTTTCGCGCAATTCGTATAAACCCCAGTAGCTGCCATTTAAAAAAACCACAACGGGCGAATACGCCATGTAATCAACATTGGTATGTCGCATATTGCGCTGCATTAGTGCATCGCGAAATCGGCTCCCCAAAAAATCGTTTCCACCGTTGCGTAAATTAAAGGCTCTGTATTTGTTGAGTTGAGGCTTATCAGAAATTAGTGCATAATTTATTGTAGAAAATCCATACTTGTGGTCTAAGTCCACCCGCAAACCTTTTTGCGCTTGCCCTCTGCTCCAGTTTCCGTGAATCTTTAAACCAAAGTCTGCGGCAAACTGCTTTTGCTTTGTTGCATCAAAGTATTCAATATGTGAAAATCTTTCCCATTTCTGCCAAAAGTTGGCACCAAAAAACGGATACATACCGTTGGCATTAAAGCCATTTGCATAAAGTCCTGTTGTATCATCCCATAAGTTTTTTTCATCACTCGATATTGAAATCACAGGCAATTGAAAATCATCTTCGTTGATAAAGTAAGTGCGCTTTACGGTTTTACTTGGCAGCTTTCCGCTATTACTAAAAGCGCGGAACGACAATACGGTTGTGGTATCAATTGCGATAGGCGACTGATATGGATAATCGCGAATTGTTGGTTCGTTTCCATTAGTTGTGTAAAATACAGAAGTGTTGCCGGATGAAATTACCGATACTGTTTGCGTTCCGCTGTAGAACCCTGCATTCAAAGATACGGCTGGTATTTCTTCATATCCTGCAAAGCAATTGATGCTTTTATTCGAGTCGGCAGGCGAAGGCTGTGTGAAAACACACCATAAGTTTGCTCCGTCATGGCTTCGCCCTTCGCTATTATCCAAGTTTAGTTCTATTACTTTTTTTGAATCAACAAGTGTTCCCAATGTATTGAAAATACACATTGTTTCATTTGATGCGAGTTTGAAATTGCTGTGAAATCTTGAACTTTTCAGACTGAACCAAGTGGGGGTGTTGCTAAAAAATTGCTGCGAAGAGTTGATACCAAACGATAGAAAGAAATTGCTGCTGATGTCGTTGCTTGCAAAAGCATTATGCACTTGAACCGTTAATATATTTTCGCCATTGCGAATAATGCTGCGTAGCTTATCGTTGCCAATAAAAAATGCTTCGGGCAACATACCTCTATACATACTTGCTTCGTGTTGTGCAATTGGCAGTGCGTTGAATGGTGTAAACTCGCCTGCACTACCTACTAAACTTCTTGCAATTTCTACTCCATTCAAGTAAGCCACAAAGGCATCGTCATAATCGGCATGAAGCACCGCCTCGGAGAGTGAAGCAGAATCATTTACCATAAACTTTTTGCGCATAAAAACAGATGTGGTTTGCGCAATGGTAGTTCCGTCATCACCATCGCCAAATCCTATACCGCCAATGCCCGAAAGCCATACACTGTCATTGAAATTCAACTCCTTCCAGTCCATTGGCAATTCTTCAATTGGTGCGTGATACTTCCATGTATCATTGCTAAAAATTACAGTTTCCCAATGATTGGTAGCGTAGCGTTTATCTTTGCCACTTGCAAAAACAAGCAGCTTTTCTTGCGGGCGCAATGCTGTTTTTGGAAAATGCCATTTACCGGGTTTGCTGCTATCATCACTCAATGAGTATCCACCAATGTTTAGCGAAGATGAACTTGTGTTGATGAGTTCAATCCAATCGCTGTTTTTGCCATATTCATCGGCAATGATATTCATATTGCGATGGCTGTACTCATTGATGAGTAACTGCGCATCGGCAATTGCAAAAGCACACAATCCGACAAGTGAGGAAAGTAGTTTTTTTATCACGTTTTCGGGCAGATACACTTCGCCCAACCCATTTATACGCTAATTTGACGTAAAGGTTATTGATGCAAAACGACAGAGCAGTTTACTATTCGTTTTCTGCCGAAAAGAGTTTGAAGCGCCCTCCTTTAAAGAAGGTTCTTTTGTAATATGGTGCGTCTAAGCTATCAATGCGCACACCGCCATGTACTGCGGCATGTGCAAACTTTCCGTTTTGAAGAAATACGGCAACGTGTGAAATAATCCCTTTTTTGATTTTAAAAAAAAGTAAATCACCTTCTTTTAATTGGTCTTTTTCATGCACTTCATCGCAAGTTGGAAAAATGCCTCGCGATGAGCGCGCCAATTCTTTTCCAAAAACTTTTTTGTAGAGCATTCCGGCAAAACCACTGCAATCGGTAGCAGCTTCGCTGCTGCTGCCGTAGCGATACTTTGTGTTCAACCAACGAAAAACTTCAATGTATAAAGGCATTACCGTTGCTTCGCTAATTTCTATTCCTTTTTGTTTAAAGTAATCGAAAAACTCCACCGAGTCTATATCGGCAGGAAGCACAGATTGCGCATTCAGCGAGCTTGCCGAAAATATTAACGATGCAAAAAGTGCTAATAGCGTTTTTGTCATTTATTGTTCTGAGCTTTGTACAACAGTAGTTTAAAAATCAATTGCAAACCGAAACTATCAAAAAGTTTTACATAGCATTTGTTCTATGAGAATAAACAGCAAGATAGCAGCAGTATTTAGCTGTTTATTATCGTTTTTTAAAGGTTAGGTAGTAAGAGCCAGTAAACGGATAAGTAGAGTTCAGCCCCATTACAGAGTCATTAAACCTTGGGGTGCTTGCCCCTAAAATGCCGAAATAAAAACTGTTGCCTTTGCTATTTATTGCCCCATTGCCATCTACTAAATACTCGTAATCGAAAAGCAACGAATCGTCTTTAAAAAACCGATAGGTAGTATCGGTAAACTGCACCGAAAGAATTTCTTGCAAGCTATCGCGTTTGGCAACGGTATTGTAGCCATATTTTGAAGTAAAGGATACGCATTGCAAATTCCAGCTGCCTTTCAATTTTGAAATTATGGTTGCGCTATCGGTTTCGGCAGCGAACTTCATCAGCATCTATCTTGGCTTGGCAGTAGCAGGAGTCGCACACTTTTGCAGGTGGATTTTGCTTTGTATTATCTTTTTTACAAGAATGAAAGCTAAAGAGGAGAGTGGTTAGCGCAATAACAGCAAAGAGATGTTTTATCATAAGTTAGTGGTTGAAATTGACGTTTTAAAAAGATTTCATGTCAATTACAAAACGGTATTTTACATCACTTTTTTTCAATCTATCAAAGGCTTCGTTAATTTGATTTACGTTGATGAGTTCAATTTCTGCTACAATATTATGTTGGGCACAAAAATCTAAAACTTCCTGTGTTTCGGCTATGCCACCGATATTGGAACCTGAAAAACTTTTACGCCCGCCTACAATGTTGAAGGCTCCAATTGCCAATGGTTCGGCAGGCAAGCCAACCAACACCAGTGAGCCATCTGTTTTTAATAAACTAATGTATGCGTTCACATCATGGTTAGCAGAAACTGTATCTAAAATAACATGTTGTTTAGGGCAACTTTTTATTTGTGCCGCATCGGTTGATAGAACCACCTGATCGGCTCCTAAGCGTTTAGCATCATCTGCTTTGGCTTGCGAAGTAGTAAACACTGAAACAAATGCACCCATTGCTTTGGCAATTTTTATTGCCATGTGTCCCAAACCGCCAATGCCAATAATTCCAACATTTTTCCCGGGACCGGCTTTCCAATGTTTTAGTGGGGAGTACACCTGCACAAAGAATAGGCGCAGCACTTGCCAAATCTAATGTGTCGGGTACATGAACTACGTAGTTTTCATCAACAACAATGGTTTCAGAAAACCCACCGTAAGTAATGCCGCCATGTTTTCTATCCTTTGAGTTAAAAACGATGGTGTTGCCATTTTCGCAATATTGCTCATCTCCATCGTGGCAATGGCTGCATTCTCTACAACTATCAACAATACACCCAACACCGGCAAGGTCGCCAACTTTGAATTTGCTAACGCCATCGCCAATTTTTGTTACTCGCCCCACAATTTCGTGCCCGGGAACCATTGGGTATTTTGCCCCGCCCCAATCGTTTCGTGCCGAGTGTAAATCAGAATGGCAAATACCGCAAAACAGAATTTCTATCTGCACATCATTTGCTAAAACTTCTCTTCGGGTAATTTTTAATTCTTGTAATGGTGCGGTGGCGGCTTCAGTTCCAAATGCTTTTACTTGCGGCATACAATAGATTCTTTAAACTTTATGTAAGGTAACGAAGGTATTGATTTTTAAAATGCTGCAACAATTGGTTTCTTTTTATTTAATAGCATTTAGCAAAAACGAAGCTATTTCATTATCAACTATTCTCTGCTACATTTCCCTACTTTCGCGCAGTTATGAAAAATGAATGCAAGTATGCGCAATACGCTTTTCTGTTGAGTAAAAAATTGCTTTTAGTTTTTGTTTTTTGGTTCTTGGCTCTTGGTTCTTTCATTGCTGTTCATGCACAAACAACAGAATATCGTTCGGTAGAAAATAAACTGTATTGGAAAAACAAGCAGCCGCGCAGCGGGTATTGGCAACAAGATGTACACTACAACATCAAAGCGGTAATTGACGAAATTACCGATATTATTGCAGGCGAAGAAACTTTGAAATACTACAACAACTCGCCCGATACACTAAGTTTCCTTTTCTTCCATTTATATCAAAATGCTTTTCAGCCGGGTAGTTACTTGCACGATTTGCATTGCGCCAATAAAGTTAAACCTGTATATGGTAAATATGAAACCAGCCGGCAAGGCACGGTGATAGAACAGTTACGAGTTACGAGCTACGAACTACAAGAAGGTAATTTAATTGCAACTAACAACTCACAACTCAATACAGAGTTAGATAATACCATTTTAAAAGTTTACCTACCTAAACCACTTGCCCCAAACGATTCAGTTGTGCTCAATATCAATTTTCGCACTTTTTACGACAATGGCAGTGTGCGCAGAAGAATGAAGCTATACCGCTCGGGTGGGTTTAAACATTACAACGGCTGCCAGTGGTATCCAAAGGTTTGTGTGTATGATGCACACAGCGGTTGGAACACCGACCAGCATCTTAACCGCGAGTTTTACGGCAACTTCGGAACTTTTGAAGTGGATTTAACTTTCGCTTCAAACTATGTGGTAGAAGCAACCGGTATTATATTGAACGAAAGTGAAGTGCTACCCGATACTTTAAAAGCAAAATTGCAAATCGGAAATTTTAAAGATAAGCCGTGGGGCGAGCGCGCAAGCATTATTACACCCTACAAAAAAGGGCAAACAAAAACTTGGAAGTACCGTGCCATCAATGTACACGACTTTGCATTTACTGCCGACCCTAATTATAGAATTGCCGATACCACAATTACATTGAGCAATGGCAACAAAGTAAGCTGCATAGCCATTGCCGATGAATCGCATTGGACAACTGCCGCACAATATTGTGCTAAAATCATTGGCTGCTTCAGTCGCGATTTTGGTAATTACGAATATCCCAAAATGGTGGTTGCCGATGCTGCCGATGGTATGGAGTATCCCATGATTACGCTCGATGGTGGGCGCGACCCCGGTTATCGTGGTTTGTTGGTGCACGAAGTGGGGCACAACTGGTTTTATGGAATGTTGGGCAACAACGAAACTTACCGCGCCATGATGGATGAAGGTTTTACTCAATTCTTAA
>CAZYXR010000083.1:9521-12782 GCA_964650845.1 uncultured Chitinophagaceae bacterium | reverse complement strand
CAAAGCTCTCTCCTTCTTCAACTGTTACAGTAACATTTTCTGCAACAGGTGGATCATTACGCGGATCAACTGTGATATACACTGTTGCTGTATCGCACAATGACGGAATGCCATCATCACAAACTCTGTAGATGAATGAATCTATCCCGGTGAAGTTTGGTATTGGAGTGTACAAGAATGTACCGTTGCCGTTTAAGGTAACAGTGCCATGCGAAACATTTACCAATGGCGTTGTTGTAACAATCAAACTGTCTCCATTTGGATCACTGTCATTGGTCAACACATTGCCGTTAACAAAGCTATCTTCAGGAATTACATAGTAATCGTTTACTGCTAATGGCGGATCGTTTACATCTAATGGCTCATCAACAATATCAATATATACATAAGCAGTATCACACAAACTTGGTGTGCCGTTATCACAGATTTTGTAACGGAATGTATCGATACCTACATAATTATTGTTTGGTGTGTACTTAACTGTTTTATCAGGATTAAGTGTTGCTGTACCATTTTTAGGTTGCTCAATAACTGTTACCGCCAATGGGTCACCATTAGGGTCGCCATCGTTTGCCAACACATTAACTTTTGCAGGTACATTTTTAGGTGTCTGTTGTCTGTCATTATTAGCATAAGGTGGGTCGTTTACATTATTAACAGGTAAAATAACAATAGTAATAGTTGCTGTATCGCACAGTGGTGTTACAGGATAGTTAGCAACATCACAAGCTTGATACTGGAATGTAATAGTATCTGGAGCTGTTCCTACAGCAGTATGCACATCAAACGCACCATTTCCGGTTGGAACAAATGTTACACCCGGCACAACAGGGAATCCATTTGGATAGCTGATAACAACAGGGTCGCCTTCAGGATCGCTTACGCTGGCACCTACGTTCACACCTTGGCTGTTTCCTTCTTCTAAGGTAATTTTAATATTCTCAGCTACGGGAGGATCGTTTACTGGAGTGATGTTGATTCTAATAATACCTGTATCGCACAGCGATGGAATGCCATTATCGCAAACAATGACACAAATACTGTCTTTACCATGGTAATTTCCTCGTGGAGCGTATGTTAAGCATACATTGTGCGGAGTAGAAGCATTGTTTACTGTTGGACCACTTGTAATAGTTCCATTTACCGGCAAACCGCAAATTGTTGCATTGTGCAAATCCACTACATCCACATCGGTAATTGGCAGGCAAACTGATATTGGGCAATCTTCGCAAGTTGTAATAGTTGAATCTGGAACTTCCGGTTTGTCGTTTACAGGTACAATTGTCAATACAACCAAAGCTGTATCGCACTTGCTTGGCACACCATTATCGCATAAACGATAGATAAAGGTATCTTGACCGTAGTAATTAGGGAAAGGAGTATAAGTGAAAGTGCTATCGCCATTTAAAGTCAATGTACCATGACTTACATTTAGCACTGGTAAAACCTGAACAGTAATCAAATCATTATCAGGATCAAAGTCATTCACCATAATGTTATAGGTAACTGTACTATCCTCTGGAACAGTAAAGTTATCACGGTTAGCAAGTGGTGGACGATTCACCTGCGAGTAGTCTAAATAAACCCAAGCAGTATCGCACAAGTTGGTTGGAGGAATAATACTTCCATCGCAAACCGAATATCTGAAGCTATCTATTAAGTTAAAATTCAATGGAGGCGTGTAGGTGAATGTACCGTTTGAATTCAATACAACAGTACCATAAACCGGATTGGTTAATGGTGTTGTGTTCACAATCAATGTATCACCATCAACATCAAAGTCGTTTGTTCTTACATTGCCATTGATAGCAGTATCATTACCAGCACTATAAAAGTCGTTTACAGCAACCGGTGGATCATTTACCGGAGTAACAGTGATAACAACAATAGCCGTATCGCAAGCCACAGGAACTTCGTTATCGCAAACACGATAGCAGAATGTATCTAAACCATTGAAATTAGAAGCCGGTGTATAACTGAAACTTCCATTAAAACTCAACACCAATGTCCCATTTTTTACATTACAAACCGGTGTTGTTGTAACCGTTAGTGGTTGTTGAGGATTAGCTGGGTCATAATCATTTACAAGAATACCCGGTACAGTTGTTACCAAAGGTTGATCTTCTGGAGTGGTGTAAGCATCATTTACAGCAACTGGCGGGCAAGAGTTCACAACAGCTGTTATTGTTGCAGGATTGCTGTTGCAATTATTTACAGTTACAACTACAGAATATACTCCACTCATGCTTGGTGTAGCATTTGCTCTTACCACATTTTGTGTGTTAGCATTAAAAGCAGTAGCAGTCCATGCGTAAGTTGCGTTAGCTATAGTTGAAGCAAAAATCTTCAAAGTATCACCATAACAAACAGGGCTATTGCTTGAAAGTACCGGAGGTGCTGGCGTAGTTGGATCGCTTAATACTTCAGGGCCAGGCAAAGTATCAGATGAACATCCAGTTGAAACAAGTGTAACAACAAAATCTGCATATGCGCCTTGCGCCAAACCAGAAAGAATTACTTGCCCACTAGCATTTGAGGTAAGATTTACTGGACCTTGCACTACATTATTTCTAGTATAGGTTACGCTATAAGCCACGTTTGCAGTCAAGCCGCTCAAAGTAATGCTACCCTGTGTTCCGCCACAAGTAGATGGATTGGAACTAGATAAAGTGGTGATATTAGGTCGTTGATTTACAACAACATTAACTGTTCTTGTTGGAGAGTTGCAATTATCTACAGTTGCATAAACGCTATATGTACCCGAATGAGCAACAAGCGCATTTGGTCTTACAGGATTTTGAGCAGAACTGCTAAAGCCCGATGGACCAGACCATGTATAAGTTGCATTGGTTACAGTAGCCGCAAAAAGTTTGATGGTATCGCCCGAACAAACTGGGCTGTTGCTTGTTGGCAATGGCAATGCAGGTGGATTAGGATCGGTTAATACAACCTGTGGTGGTGATGATAAAGACGAACAGCCTGTTGCTACTAATGTTACTACAAAGTTAGCATAAGTTCCTGATGTTAAGCCTGCAATGATAACAAGGCCAGAAGCATTTGCAGTAAGCAATTGCGGTGCTTGAGAAACTCCGTTTCTTGTAAATGCAACACTATATTGTGTACCTGAAACTAAACCACTAAGAGTAATAGTTCCTTGATTTCCTAAACAAGTGGTAGGATTAACACCGGCTGAACCTGTAAGTGTTGGGCGTTGGTTTACCACCACATTCACAGTGCCAGGCAATGAATTACAATTATTTA
>CAZYXR010000083.1:3745-9421 GCA_964650845.1 uncultured Chitinophagaceae bacterium | reverse complement strand
TTGAACATACAGGGCTATTGCTCGTAGCTACCGGGGTTGCTGGTGTTGTAGGATCAGTTAATGTAACCGGACCAGGGAATGTTGCAGACGAGCATCCCGTAGAAACCAATGTTACTACAAAGTTTGTATAGGTTCCGGCATTCAAACCTGTAAGAACCACTTGTCCACTTCCATTTGAAGTTAATACAACCGGAGTTTGCAACACACTATTTCTTGAATATGAAACACTATATTGAACACTTGCAGTCAATCCGCTTAAAGTGATTGTGCCTTGTGTGCCTCCGCATGTTGTAGGGTTGGCACCTACCGCAGTAGTTACTGCAGGGCGTTGGTTTACCACCACATTCACAGTGCCAGGCAATGAATTACAATTATTTACTGTAGCAACTACACTATAAGTTCCGCCAAATGCTGTAACGGCATTTAGTCTTATTGGGTTTTGTGTACTTGCATTAAAGCCCGATGGCCCTGTCCATGCATAAGTTGCTCCGATAATTGTTGATGAAAACAATTTAATAGTATCGCTTGAACATACAGGGCTATTGCTCGTAGCTACCGGGGTTGCTGGTGTTGTAGGATCGGTTAATGTAACCGGACCCGCAAAAGCAGGAGAGGGACAACCTGTTGAAACCTGAGTAACAATAAAATTACCATAAGAACCAGCGTTCAATCCAACCAAGATAACTTGACCGCTACCATTGGCAGTTAATGTTTGTGGAATTTGCCCCACACCAGCACGTTGATAGTTTACTGTGTATTGTTGTCCGGCTGTTAAACCACTTAAAATAACTGTGCCTTGTGTTCCACCGCAGGTTGTTGGATTTGTTCCGGCTGCCGAAGCAATAGTGGGATTGTTGTTTACAACCAACAAAACAGAGTCGGGCGCAGAAATACATCCACTCACCGTTCTTCTAACAACATAATAACCACCATGAGTTGTAGATGTGATAGAACGAGTTGGATTTTGTACAGATGCAGTAAATCCAGCTGGTCCAGTCCAACTATAAGTTGCACCTGTTGCAGAGGCAGTATTAAACTGCACTGTATTGCCCACACAAATTGGATTTGGTGTAGCAGTAGTATTTGAGGCAGGTGCACCAAAATTTACAACTACAAAAGTAGAGGCTATCGGAGAAGTACAACCATTTACAGTTCTGGTAACATTATATGTACCACCTGCAGCAGTTGAAACATTTGTAATAGATGGATTTTGAACGGAAGAAGCAAAACCATTAGGACCTGTCCAACTAAAAGTACCACCAGATGGAGAAGCCGTAAGATTTAGGGTTTGCCCCGAACAAACCGGACTGTTACTGCCCGCAGTAGGTGCTGAAGGAATAGTATTTACTACCACTGTAATTGTTCCAGCGGCAGACTTACATCCATTGGCAGAAGTTGCAATAACACTATAAACACCAGCATTTGCAACAGTTACCCCGCTTATGGTTGGGTTTTGTTGTGAACTTGTAAAACCGTTTGGCCCTGTCCAAGCATAAGTTACACCTGGTGTGGCAGAATTGGCAGTAAGCTGCAGGTTTTGACCAACACATAAAGGTCCATTAGAAGTTACAACCGATGTAGCAACCGAAGGAGTAACCAAAATGCTTACACGTGCTAAAGTATCGCTTGCTCTGTTACAAGCATCTCCATTAATAATTCTTCTATAAAGCGTGATACCATTAACATAAATAGCCGGTGGTGTGTAATTTTGCGATGTAGCCCCGGGTATATTTTGCCATGTAGCAGCACTATCAATACTTGACTGCCATTGATATTGGTTAATCACAGGAACACCACTTGGATAAGCACCCGAAGTACCATTAGTTTGGTTAGAACCATTTCTTTGAACTGTAGCAAAAATAAATGATGGAACAGCAGCCGTTATTGGCACAGGCGCACTACCACAAGTGATTGTCTGATTTGCTCCACTTGTGATGCTGTTGCCGGTTAAATCCGGTGGATTCGCCATACTTAACAACACAGGTTCTCCGCGACTTGTTGAATTATTTCTTGTGTTTGTAAGCGTACCGGCTGTAACAGGGAAATTTTGCGAATAAGTTGTTATAGGCAAGTAAACCCTGCAATCGCTGAATTTAATACCTCTTTGCCCTATTGGGTCTGTTTCATTTTGTGTACCGCCAATGTATGTGCTATGCCTAAGATTTGCACCATTTGCACTAAGTTTAAAGAACAAGGCATCCTGATTGCTTCCGTCATAAGAGTTAGTTTGCAGTGGCGAATCGAATACCGGCACATCTTTACTCCACGAATAACCTAACACATAAACATCATCGTTTAAATCCAAGTTCAAACCCATCATGTTTACCTCGGTTCCCGAACCACCAAAGTAAGTACCCCACGTAGTTGCATTACCTCCTATAGGTAAAGAAGCAACAAAAAAGTCGGTAGAGCCAATATATGACTGGCGGTACGCCCCAGCAGTAGTGTTTACATTTGAAAGTGCACCCACAGCCATTCCACCTATCACAATTTGTGTTTTAAGGCGGTTGGTTTCCATACAAAGAATAGATGCCGAGCTGCCACTTGTAGAATTAAAATAACGCGACCAAAGGGCATTACCGTTAGCACTGTTTAAGCGCATCAACCAACCGTCTTGATTGCCCACACGCGTGGTTTGCCCCGATGGATTGTTATATGAAATACCACCTGTGCCTCTTGTATAACCACCTATAATTACATTGTTGGCATTATCAACTACACAAATATTGAACCTGTCTTGCCCATTGCTTGAAGAATATTGTCTTGTCCAAATCAGGTTTTCTAAATTGCTCGAAATTCTGAGTGCATAGCCATTATCGCCACCACTTGCTACTGCCGTGCCATCGGGTTGTATTGCCGCAGGAATATCACCATCATCGCTTGCACTCTGCTGGGTTGTGCTACCCACAACTATCAAATCGAAATTGTTACCAGTTGTCGGCAATACACGTACGTCATAAAAATCTACACCCCAGTTACCACTTGTAGCTCCAAGGGTTCTCACAGCCGCACCGGTTCCATTTGGGTGAACCTTTGCGATAAAACCAGTATTACTACCAGTTTTTTGTGTCCAACTTCCGGCAGAGAAACCAGTACCATAAGTTTTTTGCAAGTTGCCACCTTGTGGACCAACTATGTATATGTATCCATCTAAACCTAATGTGAGTGCATAAGGGTTATCGGTACCAGTATCGCCCAAGTATGTTTGCCATACACGAGTACCCGAGCCACCCGGAGACGCTGGCTCTAAATACCTTGATATAAATAAATCCGTGCTACTGTTATTGTTTGTAGTTTGAAAAGCACCAACAGTAATTAGACCACCATTGTATCTTCCACAAGCAAAAATATTTCCTGCGGCATCTACATCAATAGCATGGAAGTGAGAATCGGAACCAGGGCTGCCTGCAATGTAAGTAGCCCAACGTAAAACGATGGGGTCTATTACTAAAGTTTGAGTAACATCATATTTAGGAACAACGAATGCAATCGTATTTTTTTCAAGTAATTTAAAATGAACCTGAATTGGAGTTCGCTTCCCTTCTTTATCTATTAAATAACTTATTGGAGCCGGAATTGTTTGTTCGCCAACTGTGGTTTCAAAAACTATATCACCTTTCTTATTTAAGCGCAAACCTTCAATACCTTCTACCGTAAATTGTATTTTTGAAAAATCTGCACCGGGAGCTACGATAATATCATTTTCAAAATCGCCATTGTCGGCAGTGTAATAACGAACATCAATTCCATTGTAAACATTTTTGTAAACAATTTCGGAATATCCATGAATGTTTGTTGCATGTTTCGAGGCATCGCCAATCAAGAAATTATAATACTCCTTGCTTTGACCTTTGCGTTCAATAGACTCTTTTGTTGCAACATTTCCATTCAGGAAGTTGATTCTCCAACCATGTCCTTTTACACCGCTGGCAGTGCCAAGTTCAGCTTTTGTAATTTCACCTTTGCGGTATTCTTCTTCGCGGTGCAAAAACTCGTGGTACTCATGCAGACTTTCCGAGTCATACATACCCACCATCATACCTTGTGGGGTTGCCAACATCTGCGCACCGGGCAAATCTGCTTTATACAAAACGTGAGCAGGCCATTGCCCTTTGTTTTCTAAAAAGGAAATATTCTCAGCATTTGCCTCTGCCGATTTTTCAATCTGCGCTTTTACATCGGCACTTACACCGCCTTTGTGTGCTAAGGCTGCATGCGATAAAAACAACGATACGAATAGCGATAGTGCTATTGAATAGATTGGTTGCATATAACGTTGAGTTAAATTTCTTGATTTCATGCGATAAAAACTTTAGATGATGCAACACCAGCCTTTACACAGCTTGGTTGCAGATGGTGAGGGTGTATAAAATATTCAAGTAACAGAGACAATGATTTTGCCTCAATTAAGTTGTGCTTCAAAAAATTTTCTAACACATAGTAAAAATTACTCATGCCAAAATGGGTGGTTCTTTATCTGAAATTTCGCCAATATTAGCTATAAACGAAACAATTTTTCTAAAAGACCGTATAAAGATTTTTTAAAAATTTTTGCAAATATAACCACCAAAACGACTTTTTATAGCTCTCATCTGTTAAGTTACAGTTATAATACATGTGGATTCGCGCTAAAATGCTACACAATGAACAACTTACGGGGCACATCATATTGCACGTTTTTCTAAAAAACCTTACGATGAGATTTGTTATAAAAGCATTTTTGTTAAAACTTCAAGGAAACTCACTAAAAAAATTCAATTCAAAAGCCATCAATCTAAAACCGGTGGGTCGGTAAACTTGTAGCCTACTCCTCTTATGGAATGAAAGTAAATAGGATTGCGCACATCCTTCTCGAAATATTTTCGAAAAATGACAATAAAATTATCGGTGGTGCGGGTAGATGGATAAACCTCGTAACCCCAAATAATATTAAGCATCTGCTGGCGAGAAACAACTGTGTTTTTGTGATCAATCAAATACTTCAATACTTCTGCTTCGCGTTTAGAAAGCGTTATTTCTCTACCATCGAATGTTCTCACATAAAAATTCTGAAAATTAACTTCGTTACCTCCAAAGGAATACTGCACACTATTTGCCGTATTGTGTTTACCTTTTTGGCTGTGCTTTATCAATACTTTTACACGCAACAGCAGTTCCTCAAGATTAAAAGGTTTGGTAAGGTAATCATCGGCACCTAATTTTAATCCCTTCACTTTATCTTGATGCGAATCTTTTGCTGTAAGAAATAGAATTGGGGTGTCGGTATCCGAAAGGCGAATGTGCTCACAAACATCGAAACCGCTTATCTCAGGAATCATTACATCCAAAATAATGAGGTTGAAAAACTGCTCTTCTTTTCGCTTTAAAGCCTCCACACCGGTTACTGCAGTAACCACTTCTATACCTTCCATTTCAAGGTTCATAGAAATTGCTTCGAGTAAATTTTCTTCATCTTCAACTAAGAGCACGCGTGCATTCATGTACAAGAGATTATTGTTCAATAATACTTAGAAAAAAATAATGGATTGTCATAGAACTGCAATATTTAATTGGCAACTCCACACTTTTGCAAACAACGCTGCAACATGGAATTTTCTTCTTGCGACAATCCATCAAATCCATTCACTTTTTGCAAACGTTTAATACTTTCATCACACACGCTTTTTTGGCAATACA
>CAZYXR010000083.1:2467-3735 GCA_964650845.1 uncultured Chitinophagaceae bacterium | reverse complement strand
TCCCAACTCAAATTGAATGATGGGATTGGCAGCATTTAGTTTATCTGCTTTTTCAAAACAATGTATGGCTGCATCTAACGACTCGGGCTGCTGCAAAGTAACCTTGTAGCAAGCAGCCAAACTAAGCCAGGCATTAACATTTGAAGGTTGCAGAACAGTTGCTTTGGTAAATATATCTTTTGCTTGAGCTAAAAATTTTTGCTGAAAATAAACAGAGCCCAATCCCATTAATGCCGGAAAATAATCTGCTTGTTGTTGTAGGGCTTTTGAAAAATAACTACCAGCAGTTTGCAACAAAATTGCAGCACTATCAGTAGCAGCAACAGTACTCTTTGTGTAATAAATTTGCCCAAGCAACTCGTTGCCTTTCCATGGCTCATCGCTTGCAACAATTTGTTGCGCATTAGAAATTGCTACATCCAACCTACCAATATTGATAAAATAGTTTGCAGCCGCATACTTATTCTCAGCAAGCGACACGGATGATGCGCGATGAAAAGGATTGAGAATCGCATTCAACACAATTGCTGTATTTGATAGCACCGGAGCCGGAACATCGTAAAACACATTTGAATCAAAAACACTTTCGCTACTACTAGTTTTTACATACACAGCAGCAACAGCATCCGCAAAAACAATTTTATAACCATTCCCCGCACTTAAATATTTATGTAACGAGTGAAACTGGGGACGATATAAAACAGCATAATTAAAATTGAATTTACGGTCTAATTCCATAAATTTTTCCGGCATCATTACCGCCTCATAAAATATATCGAAAAAAGAAGCTGGAAAAACATCTAAATCGCGTAAATCTATAAACGTTTCAAAGCCTGGTATTTTCCAAAGTAGATAAGCAGAAATTAAATAATCGGAAAAACAATTGCCAGACAATTTATTATTAATAATAAAATTAGACACCCCAATAGAATTATAATCTGGACGAACCTCTAACCCAAACCTATCGCGACTTTCAGTAAATTCATAATATTTATTAGAAACAATAAATACATAAAATAATATAGAAAACAAAATAGAAGCAAACGCCATTTGGGGCAATAATCTTTTATATTTAATAATTAAATTAAATAACCCTAAAAACACAACGGGAAATAAAACCAACACAAGAAAAATAATATTGCGAAATGCAGTGCTCGACAAATAAATAAATGCAATAATTACAATAAAATAAGCGAGTGGAATTTGATTAAATAAGCTACCAATATTCTTTTTACTGCTCACAATTATTTTTGCAATAAACAAAACAA
>CAZYXR010000083.1:0-2457 GCA_964650845.1 uncultured Chitinophagaceae bacterium | reverse complement strand
TTCTTTTTTCCAAAATTCGCGAGATGAAAAAGGCAACAACTCTGTGGTAAATTTATTTTCAAATACTTGTCCAAAAATTGCCAATGGCTGCAACACCATTTTATAGCCATAAGGATTCAGAAAAATCGCAACAACAGATAACAACAATACAACTGCAAGTGTTTTAACCGAACCAAAAGTTACTCGGCTAACTTTCAATAATTTGAATTCAACAACTGCTGCGAAAAGAAAAATAGAAACTAAAACAACTCCTATTCCAAACGCTTCGTGAAAATTAGCCCAAACGCACTGCAAAGGGATTAACCAAAAAATAATTCTACTTGGTTTAAAACGATAACTAACCAAAATAAACAGAAAAACAACTGTCATTAAATGGCTTGTCATTTCGGGGCGACCAATAATTCTGTATTCGATGCTTGCTAACAATAAAGGCGAAAGCAGCGCAAAAGCGAGCAACGCATATTGCAGCATTTCGGGTTTCCAATCTTCTATAAACAGTATTGATAGCTTCCATAAAAACCACAACAACAGCACAGCAACAACAGCCTGTAAAAGAAACACGCAATCGGCACCCAATGTACCTGCCACTACTGCTGCCAACACCTCAAAGCCCCATTTAATATTTATCCATTCTACACCTTTATGGGTAAACGAAAACACATCTACCGTAGGAACTGTAAAATGTTGTAGAATCCACTCCCCTGTTTTAATCTGCCACCACAAATCGGGCTCGCGCAGTGCTTTAAAACTAAAGGCTATTGCTAAAAGAAATGAAAACAAAAATGCGACTCTGGGCAACAGTTTCATCGGAAAAGGTTTAACAATACTACTTTCAAATCAATGCAAATTTTCGGGTAAATTATTCAAGCATAAAAAAATATAATTCCCAAATTTATCTCAACTACATCACACCATGTTGATAAATCAATCGTCTGTTTATATTCATCGCAACATACATTCATGTTTATGGAAACAGCTATATCATCGGGCATAGAAATAATTGTAGAGCCTTCATTCCTGCCAAAGCATTCGCACCCGGCAGCGGGCATTTTTGTTTTTGCTTATCAAATTGAGATAAAAAACAGAAATACTTTTCCTGTGCAATTGCGCAAGCGGCATTGGGTAATTGTGTCGGGCACCGGTGGTATTGAACACGTGTATGGCGATGGCGTGGTGGGCGAGTTTCCACTGCTTGATCAAAACGAATCATTTGTTTATACCAGCTCTTGCCAATTACCTACTCCCATAGGCACCATGGAAGGAGAATATATTTTTGAAAACAAACTTACAGGCAATACATTTGAAGCTACCATACCAAGATTTAGAATGGAAGCCACTGTATTGCTGAATTGATATTGAGAGAACATCAAACTTATTATAACATCAACCAACCGAACTTCACATGAGCAACAAAAAGATTTTTATTGTTGATGACGATGAGTTATTAAGCACCATGCTCCAAGACTTTTTAACGACAAAAAACCTTGGAGAAATATCGCTATTCACCACCGGAGAAAAATGCTTGGAAGCATTAAAAAATGAAAAGCCGGATGTGGTTGTATTAGATTATCATCTAAACTCAATTGCACCCAATGCCGCTAACGGCATTAAAATTTTGGAAACAATTCACAAAGCATATCCTTCGGTATTTGTAATTGTTTTGAGTAGCCAAGATAGCTATGGTGTTGCCTCACAAACTATTGCCAAAGGGGCAATTCAATATGTTGTAAAAGGCGAAGATTCATTTCAAGAATTGGCGGAAATTATTGAAGGATTGTAAACTTCAATTTTCTTATCGCAGCACTTCCAACCTTTGCGCATCTAAGCGAATAAAAATAAACAGCAATATAGTAAACGACAATAACGATGAACCGCCATAGCTGATAAATGGCAATGGAATGCCAATTACAGGAGCTACGCCAATTACCATACCTATATTGATAAGCATGTGAAAAAAGAGAATACTAATTACACAATAACCATAAACCCTACTGAATTTACTTCGCTGTCGCTCGGCCATGAAAATTAACCTAAAAAGAAGCAACACAAACAACAAAATCACCACAGCACTTCCTACAAAACCAAACTCCTCTCCTATGGATGAAAAGATAAAATCGGTGCTCTGTTCAGGCACAAATTTCAACTTGGTTTGAGTGCCATTTAAGTATCCTTTCCCCACAATTCTGCCAGAGCCAACCGCAATAATTGACTGGCGCACATTCCAATCTTTTGCTGGGTCATTTTCTTTACCAAGCAACACGTTGATTCTATCTTTTTGGTGCCCCTTTAATTTACTGAAACCATAATCCACAGTAAAAATATAGCTGCTTGCAACAAGCCAGATGCCAAGAATGTAATAGATATACTTTCGATACTTCCAATTAATCCAAACAAACAAGATGGCGATGCCCAAAAGAACCCCGATGATGATGAACTTATCGAATAGCAATGCAAGGA
>CAZYXR010000082.1:6629-12800 GCA_964650845.1 uncultured Chitinophagaceae bacterium | reverse complement strand
AAGTATTGTTTAGTGTGCCAATATCACCAGATAATATTGTCGGATTTAAACCAATTTTCCTCTGTTCCGTACTGCTTTCATTTCCGGCAAAGCCGCCATATACTTTAATCGAAGATGGAATAGAAAAAGTGTTTTCTCTACCTTTATTTCCTCCATTTGTCGCTCTATCGGGGCGATAAGTCCCCGATTTTACCCACACGTCTTTTAGATAAGTGCCAACTGATGCGTCTAAACCATCGCTAAAATTATTATAGGCAGTTGCCCAACTTTCTCCATCACCACCGGCAGGAGCGTTCCAAGCTACATACACCACAGGGCTAACTTCATAAGCGCCAATATCAATGGTGTCTTGCTTTAATCGCACATTGCCAATTACATCATAAGGTTCGTTGTTGTACTGTTTTGCACCACCGTTTCTACATTTGCTTTGTGGCAAAATACTTAGGGTTGGAAAGTTGTTGAATATCGGATCAATATCAATGTTATTTCCTGAATTGCTTACACCCGAAAGTCCCCAGTTTTGACTGCCACCGCTACCGTGAATATTACTGAAATCAGCTGCCATAGTTCCAGTGTTGTCTATTTCATTTTGAATACCTGCTGCTGTATCGAAATATAAAATAGTGTTGTGCAACATAATAGAACCTTGATTAGAAATTGCACCACCACTTGTAGTTGCTTTGTTATTTGCAAAAGAGCAATTCACCACATCTATTTGCGATTTTGGCAATGCAAAAATGCCTCCGCCTTTCACTGCTGTGTTTTTATTAAACACACAGTTTGCAAAGGTTTGTCGCATATTGTAAATAGCGTTGTGATTAGCAAGATAAACCGCACCGCCAGAATTTAATGAAGTGTTGTTTTCAAAAGAACAATTGCGAAAATCAAGATAGTTGTAGTAGGCTACATTTTTGTGGTGTGCATGAACAGCACCACCCATATTGCCAACATTCTTTTGGAATTTACAGTTTCTAATTGTTGTTCTGTGGCTCGAAAATAATGCTCCGGTCATTTGCCTGAGCAACAAGCCTCCTCCGCCTAAATTAGTTGAATCATCGGCATAGCCATTTTCAATTGTAAAACCATCTAAGAGTGTGTTGTTGCTGCGGATCGTAACTACGTGATAACTGTTATCTGTATTAATTGTGGAGTTACCAATAGCACCCGAAAGTATTACCGGATTTGCAATTGGGTTTCTATTGGCAAACACATCTCCTCCGGTAGGAAATCCGCCATAGAGTTTAAATCCATCAGGTATTTCAAAAGAAGCATTTCTATCGCCTAAAGTTTCTTCTCTTCCTCTATCAGGATGGTAAATACCTCGTGCTACATAAATTTCTCTGCCGCTTGTAGTACAACCATATTTTATGGCGTCTTGAACACTATTAAACGCATTTGCCCAAGACGAACCATCGTTTGCTCCGGTTGCTGATTGATCTACATAAAGTTTAGTTGCTGCATTGTAAACTACATTAAACGATTTAGTATAAACAGGGCTTGAATCGCCATCAATACCTGTAAAATAAAAATTTACCGACTGCGGTATTCCTGCATGCGAACAATCGAATGTGGTTGGAGGAAAATGTGTGATTACATTATTTCCATTACAACCATCATATCCCTTTGGAAAATTAGCTGCTGTAAGTGTATAAGAGCCGCTACTTACATCAATGCGATTGGGATCTACGGAATTTGGGTCGAAAGGGTTTTGAGGTGGTTCAAAAACTATAACAGGTGTAGCTGTGTCGCGAACAGTTACATAAAAAGTGCCAACAGTTGTGTTGCCTGCAAAATCAGTAACAGTAACATTTATCCATTGTGTAGTTCCCACATCACCACAATCAAATACATTTTTGCTAAAAGAAATTGTTTTAATAGAATCGTTATCTGAAAATGCTCCGCTTGGTATTTTAGTGTTTAAGGTAGCAGTGGTGCTGCCAAAAGGGTACTGCCTACCATTGCCAATATAAAGCGTAATGCTATCTGAGTTTACAACCGGAGGTTCTGTATCTGCTATAGTTCGGTACATAAAATAACCACTTTCCGGATTTGATGTTGCCGTTCTCTGGCTTAATGACACGTTATTCAAATTCCACGAATATCCACTAAATCCCGCATCACCAGCTTGAAGGTTCTTATGTGCTAAACTTGGGAAAGTAACTGAGCCTGTGCCTCCGGCACCACTTGTGGTTAGCCTACTTATTCGGGTATTGTTCATTATTGCACCATCGTAAAAATTAGTGGTTGTAGTTCCTGCACCACCTCCGGCAAATCCACTACCACCTCTTCCACCATTTTTAACTATTGCATATTCTGTTTTTGAAGAAAATCCGGTAAAATAAGGTGTGCCGTCTTCTCCGGGTATAATTACAAATGGCTTTCCGCCTCCTTGTCCTAATGTAATCGAATGCAATCCGTTTTGACCGGTATTAAGATTTGCTCCTAAATAATAATCAAAAACATTATGAACCGCAGAAGATGTGATGTTTGCTTTTAAATCATTACTGCAACAATATGGAGGATTAAAAACACTAGCGCCATACCTTAAAAAACTCCCACCCGAAACAATACCTAACAATGTTTCTCCTGTTCTATCATCAAAAAAAAGGTTTCCTGCCCAATAGAGACTATTGCTACTTGGCGCTCCAAAAGTTGAGTTTCCGGTGGTTGCTGATTTTCCATCTACTACCCTATTAAAAAGTGCCATTCCGCCACTTCCTCCACCTGCTGCCGCAATTAAATAATTGGGGTTTCCTGTGCGCCAGTTCCTGCATAAATCAAAACTGTTTGCTCCAGGTACTATCCACGCCATTCCTGTAGAGCCTCCACCACCTGCAGCGCAATATACCGATCGGTTAATGGTTGTACTCTCTCCCTTTTTACCAAATGTTACTAAAAATGGTTTGCCGAAAGTGGCAGTAGCTTCTAAATCAAGCCTAAAATTTAATTCTGCTCCTTTACCTCCTTTGGCAAAATTATTGGTTATTAAATCTTGAAATCTGGCAGTTCCTCCATCTGCTCCTACCAACTTAAACTCAACGGCTACAACACCGCTTCCTTTAGCGGGCATTTTGTACATTTTGGTTTCCAATAAATCTATATTGTTCGGTTGCGAAGGGTTTACTTTTATCCAATTGCCATTGGTGTTGGCAAGTTCAACTCCTGTTGTATAAGCAAATGGAGGCAGCGATAACGGCTGCTGTGCCAGCGATACAACAGAAACTAATAACAAAGAAAATGTTGAAAGAGTAACACTTGAAAGTAGTTTTTTAAGACGCATACAGAAAGTATATTTTATGGACACAAAAATATTTTTTAGCGCTTTTCTATCATTACTACTAAATTACTACTGTGTTGTTAAACTATTGGTATTCAATATTGAAGAAATATGTTTGCAACTCAAATCTTTAGTATGAAGCCAAACACCAAACAAATATTAGAAACTATAGAAACATATTGGAGCAGCGATTTACGCAAGCCCAATTTAGTATATGATTCATTTGTTGAATTTAAAGAAGGCACTTCAAAAGCGGCTAAGAATATAGAATGGATAATACTGCTAAGCCAAGTTATGCTTTTGCGACAACTGAATAGACATATTGAAGCTGATGCAATAAGCAAGCGTAGCGAAGCCGCTTTCAACAAAATAAAAAATCCACTTTTTGCGCACCGCTGGAAAAGAATGAAGATGGTTGAAAGTTTTCAAAAAGGTCTTGGAATTTATGGCATAAAAGATATTGAAAACTTAGTTGAAGAATCGCAGTTACAAGAATGGGTTGAAGAAGAACTACGTGCATTATTCCTTTTGCATCTTGTTCATAAAATTAGCGGCAACTATTCGGCAGCACTCGCCAATTTGCAGAAAGTAAAACTGCTGGCAACAGAACACAAACATCAATACTATTTGCTGCAATGCGCTTGGGGCGTTGGGCACATTTATTTTTTGTTTGGAAATCCCGAACAAGCCTTGCAAGAATGTTTAAATACTAAACAATTATTTAGTAAAGATTACAGCCAGCCGCAACATTTAGGGTTCTATATTTTATTGGGAGATTGCTACGCAGCTTGCCATAAACTTGGAGACGCACTAAAAATATATAAGCCACTGCTTGAATATATTGAAAGTTGTACTGAGCCGGATGTAATGGCGCAAATTGCTGTACTTTCTAACATGGCGCATATTTGGAAAGAGAAGAAAAATTTAAACGTTGCTTACAAATACTACGCGCTTGCTTACACTTTGGCAAAAACTAACAAGGCTTTATACTATGAGCTTAACGCACTACTAAACATTGCACGAATATGCCATCTCTCCAAAGATTTAAAAGAAATGGAAGTTCGTTTAAAAGCTGCAAAAACACTATCTTCTAAACTAAAAATCAAAAGTTTTGAATTAGACTTATTGCTATTAGAATCGCAATTGGCAAAGGCAAAAAAGCAATACGATATTGCGCTTACTAAACACGAACAATACCATACCCAATATGCAGAATGGAAGAAATTAGACAACACAAACAAACTCAAAGAGATTGAAACCAAACACGCACTTGAGCAGCAGCAACTCACTGAACAACTAACCAAGCAAGAGCTGAAATTGATGGAACAAGAAATGCAGCAACTGCATGCTAATCTTGCACAAAAAGATAAACTAATCACACAATTCAGCGATTGCTTTGAAAATCTTGAAAAAAACAACATGCAACGGAAAATGATTTTTACACGATTGCGCGCTATGGTTCAAACTGTAAAAAATGATTATCGCTCCGAGCAAACATTATACTCAAGTCGCTTTAACGAAGCGCACCAGCATTCAGTAGAAGACATCATAAAAAACTATCCAGGCATTACCCAAATAGAAGCCGGCACGGCAGTGATGCTCGCCAAAGGTTTATCTAATAAAGATATTGCTACGCTTACGCTCACCACACTCCGCAACATAGAAAAGCATCGCTTAAACTTGCGCAAGAAAATGAAGATAAGCAGGAGCACCGACCTCATTTCTTTCATTCGGAAATTTCTATAGAACTACTACACCTCTGCGTAGCTTTCAATACTTGGGCAAGTGCATAAAAAAAGCCCGCCTATTGCTAAGCGGGCTTTGTAAATTATTATTGGCAATTACTATTCGGCTGGTGTTTCACCATCGTTAGTTTTTGCGGCTTTAGCAGCTTTGTCATCGGCAGCTTTTTCATCCATTTGAGATTTGATTTGACTCAATACTCCCAAATCGCCCAAAGTAGCTTTTTCTACTTTTTGCTGAAGATTCTTAACTGCTTTTCTGGTTTTTTCTGCTTCTACTTTGCGTTCGTTTTTCTCAGCCTCTTGTTCTTCTCTTTGTTTTTCTTCCCAAGTGCGAGCGTGAGATACTACAATGCGTTTATCGTTGCGGCTGAATTCAATTACTTTGAAATCGGCTTTTTCATCGTTTCCTACAAAGCCTCCTGCTTCTTTAGCAAGGTGTTTTTTCGGAGCAAATGCTTCTAAACCGTAAGGCAACAATACTACTGAACCTTTATCGTCAGAGCTTAACACAGTTGCTTCGTGTACAGAACCCACTGGGAATATATCTTCAAATGTATTCCATGGATCTTCCTCGATTTGGCGATGTCCTAAGCTAAGTTTGCGGTTTTCTTTATCCGACTCTAACACAACTACTTCAAGTTCGTTTCCAACTTTTGTAAACTCGCTTGGGTGGTTGAAACGTTTTGTCCAGCTAAGGTCGCTAACGTGTACCATACCACCGATGAACTCATCTAATTCAACAAATACGCCATAAGGTGTAAGGTTGCGAACTGTACCTTTGTGTTTAGAACCTACCGGATAAGCATCTTCAACTTTTTGCCAAGGGTCTTCGGTTAAGCGTTTGATAGAAAGACTCATTTTGCGCTCTTCGCGATCTAAAGTCATTACTATTGCTTCGTGTTCTTCGTTTAGTTTGAAGAAGTCGCGGCTGTTTACCGGTGCGGCACTCCAGCTTACTTCGCTTACGTGTACCAAACCTTCAACACCCGGTGTGATTTCGATAAATGCACCGTAGTCTTCGATGTTTACTACTTTACCTTTTACCTTGCTGCCAATTTCAACTTCTTTGTCCAAAGTATCCCATGGGTGAGCAAGCAATTGTTTCAAGCCTAATGAAATACGTTTTTTGTTGTCGTCAAAATCTAACAC
>CAZYXR010000082.1:0-6619 GCA_964650845.1 uncultured Chitinophagaceae bacterium | reverse complement strand
TTGGTTCAGTTGCAACACTTCGTTTGGATGTGTGATTCTGCCCCACGAAATATCGGTGATGTACAACAATCCATCTAAGCCGCCAAGGTCAATGAATGCCCCGAAGTCGGTGATGTTTTTAATTGTGCCTTCCAATACTTGTCCTTTTTCAAGGCGGCTGATGATTTCTTCGCGTTGCGATTCAAGGTCGCTTTCAATCAATGCTTTGTGGCTTACAACCGCATTTTTGATTGCTTCATTTACTTTTACAACTTTCAACTCTAATGTTTTGCCAACATACACATCGTAATCTGTAATTGGTTTTACATCAATTTGAGAACCTGGTAAGAATGTTTCTAAACCATTTACATTGGCAATTAAGCCGCCTTTGGTTTTTGAAGAAATTTTACCGGTAACAATAATGCCTGTTTTGTGAGCATCAACAATGAATTCCCAAGCTTTAAGCATTTTGGCGCTCTTTCTGCTTAGTATTAAATGTCCTTTGCGGTCTTCTTTGCTTACCACATATACATCAAATGTATCGCCCAATTTCAAGTCTTCCACATCGCGAAACTCGCTAAGTGGCACCATTCCATCGCTTTTAAAGCCGATGTTCAAAATAACTTCTGCGCTGGTAATACCAACTACTGTTCCAAGAACAATTTCGTTGTCTTCTACCGAGCGAAGTGTTTTACCATAAATTTCATCGTAGTGTTTGTGTTCGCTTTCGCTGTAGCTTACAACGTTGCGTTTGTCCACGCTCCAATCAAAATCATCGTGTAGTACCGGAGTTTCTGTAGCTTTTGTTTTTGCTACTGTAGTTGTTTCTGTTGTAGCTTCTACTACCGATTCGGTTGTTTCTAATTCTTCCGACATATTAAATTTTGTACCGTTATTGTTTATTCCCGTCCGGACCACACGGGTTTGTTTAATTAAAAAAGGAGCGCGAATATAGTATAAGTTTCTTGAATACGGAAGTTTCAGCAAACTCTTTGATGCAGTTTTAGAAAAAGAAGATTGTTTGAAAAATCAATAGATGTTTACCTCGGCCTCAATAGCAATGCCAAACTTATCCATCACACTTTGCTGTATAGCAGTTGCGAGTTCTTTTACTTCGTTGCCTTGGGCATTACCATAATTTACCAATACCAAAGCTTGCTTGGCATGTGAGCCGGTGTTGCCAACGCGTTTGCCTTTCCAGCCGCATTGTTCGATAAGCCAACCGGCAGGAATTTTGGTTTTTTCTGCTCCGGCATGGTATGATGGTATGAGCGGGTACGATAATTGCAGCGCAGCAAAATGATCGTTATTTATTACCGGGTTTTTGAAGAAACTGCCCGAGTTGCCAAGGTCTTTTGGGTCGGGAAGTTTTGACGAGCGTATTTTTATTACAGCATCGCTTACTGCTTTGATATTCAAATTGAAGACGCTGTTTTCGGCAAGCTCGGCTTTGATGTCGCCATAATCTATATGATAGGTGTAATGTTCGGAAACATTGAGATTGTGCAGCATGAAAGTAACCGAGTTGATAATGTATTTGTTCCTTAACTCCTTTTTAAAAACACTTTCGCGGTAACCAAATTCGCAGTCTTGGTTGCTGAATGTTTTGCTGCTGCCTGTTGAAATTTCCACTGCTTCCAGTTCATGAAACACATCTTTGAGTTCTACACCATACGCGCCAATATTTTGCATAGGGGCGGCACCCACGCAACCCGGAATCAATGATAGGTTTTCTATTCCTGCAAAGTTTTTTTCTAAGCACCACAAAACGAATTGATGCCAGTTTTCGCCTGCATGAACTTTTACAAAAACCTTATCTCTGTTTTCTTTTACTATCTCTTTACCTTTCAACGAATTTTTTAGCACCAAGCCACTAAAGTTTTGTGTAAAAAGCACATTGCTTCCTCCGCCAAGAATTAGCAAAGGTTGTGGATGCTGCTGAATGTATTGAAGCGCGATAGATAAATCTTCGGCAGTGAAAACTTCTGCAAAAGCATTCGCATTTACATCTATACCAAATGTATTAAATGCTTTAAGCGAAATGTTTTGTTGAATGTTCATGTGTGCTAAGTCTATGTACTACTTTTTTCCTTTTTTGGCAGGAGTAGCAACATAGTTTGGCGAAGATTTAATTTCGGCAATTAGCTTTTCGTTCAATTTTACGTAATCGTCATTGTTGCTTTCTTTAGCTTTTGCAAGCGATTGTTCGGCACTTGCCAATGCGCCATTCAAATCATTCAATTTGAATTGAATTTTTGCTTTCAAGTTGCTCATCCAAAAGGCAGCCGGGTTGTTTTCTACTGCTTTTGTGCTCCATTCCAAGGCTTGTTTTAAATCTTTATTGTTGTCGAAAAAGTAAGATGCAGCTTGATGAAACGGGCGTTTGTCGGCAGCAAGTTCTTTTTCAATTGCTTTAGTTACTTTTTCGTCAATTTCGGCAGTAACATCAAATGCTACCAATGTTCTGTCCCATTTTAACTGAACTGTTGCAGTTGTTGGGCGGATGTTTTGAACGTCAATAGTGAATGTTTCCACCAAGTCGTTCAATGAAGTAGGTTTTACGGGCACGCGCACAACATCATTTTCTAATTTGTATGCAGTTGGGCTGGTTACGTTCAAATCTTTGGTAATAATTACCTGCCATTCATTTTCGCCCGGTATGGTTACTAAGCCATATTTGCCTTTGGTAACTTTGGTTTTATCTATCGTAACATCTTCGCCAAATTCAATGGTAGTTGCGCCATTGGCACCTGTGCGCCATACTTTACCAAATGGCACCACCTCGCCAAAAGCTTTACGGCCTTTTACACCTGGGCGCGAGTAGCTAATTTCAATATTGGAAGTGGCAAACTGTTGTTTTACTGTTTGTAAAGGGCTTGGCGCTGGCACCGGAAGCGATTGTGCATTGGCAGAAAACGATAGTGCAGTTATTGCAATTGCAGCAAAAATGGTATTGATGTTTTTCATGTGTTATTGATTTAACTTAAAGAATTTGTTTAATAAAATTGAATTGTGATGGCAGTGGTTACACTTGTTGCAAGCGCATGTATGCAATCAAATCGGTGCTTTGAAAACTGGTGTGCCCCAATGTACGCAACATAGTTACTACTTGCCCACGGTGAAATGTTCCATGATTTACTAGGTGAAAAAGAATATCTTCTACGGGTTGCGCATAGGCAATTCCTTTCATGTTTTTGTAATGAATGTTTGTATCGAGAAAAGCGCGATCTTTATCGGCAATAAAATCGTGCAATGCTTTGCTGCTTGCCGAAAATTGTTGCAAGCCTTCTTCAAAGCTTCCTGTAAAAAGTTGGCTCGGCCATTCACTTATCTCATTTCCTTTTAAACGTGTGAACCAAATTTCTTGCGCGTCCCAAACGTGATATACTGTTTTGCGAACAGTGTTGAAACTGCTTGGGGTTTCGGCATCAATTAAACTTGGTTCAACCGAACTTAAAATTTCTGTTAGCTTGTTATTTGCCCAATCGTTGTAGGCCAGATGACGTTGAATATTATACATAGTATTAAAACAAGCGCGAAACTAAAATGTTTTAGAAATTGCAATAGTTGGAATGAGTTTGTTATGAAGTTTTATAACATAATGATGCACAACTTCAACCTTCTTTAAAATCTTCTATATTCGCGCCTCATGCAATATAAACGTATCCTCCTTAAACTTAGCGGTGAATCGCTGATGGGAGTCAAGCAATTCGGAATTGATACTAACATGGTATTGAAATATGCCGAAGACATTAAATCAATAATTAACGAAGGGGTTCAAGTAGCTGTTGTAATTGGCGGAGGAAATATCTTTCGAGGAATACAAGCTGCCGATAATGGCATTGACCGCGTGCAGGGCGATTACATGGGAATGCTGGCAACTGTAATTAACAGTATGGCATTGCAAAGTGGGCTTGAAAAAGTGGGCGTTTACACCCGATTGATGACTGCAATAGAGATGAAGGAAATTGCAGAGCCGTTTATAAAACGCAGAGCAGTGCGCCATTTAGAAAAAGGCAGGGTGGTGATTTTTGGTGCCGGTACCGGTAATCCATATTTTACTACCGATACCGCTGCGGCACTTCGCGCTACCGAAATAGGTTGCGATGTGATATTAAAAGGCACTCGTGTTGATGGAATTTATGACAGCGACCCCGAAAAAAATCCTGCGGCAGTAAAGTTTGATGAGCTATCGTTTGCCGAGGCGCTGAGTAGAAAACTGAATGTGATGGATTTAACTGCATTCACACTTTGCCAAGAAAACAATTTACCAATTGTTGTTTTTGATATGAATAAATCGGGCAACCTGATGAAGGTAATGAAGGGAGAAAAAATTGGCACAATCGTAAAATCATAATCACATAAATTCGCAGTTCAAAAATAGATAGCAATGACAGAAGCCGATGTAAAAAAAGTGTTGGATGAAACACGTGGTTTAATGAATAAAGCAATAGACCACTTTGAGTTTGAACTGTCGCGAATTCGCGCAGGGCGCGCAACACCATCTATGTTGGATGGGGTAGAGGTGGAAGCCTATGGAGCGCGTTCTCCGCTAAGCCAAATGGCAAATATTTCTACACCCGATGCTAAAACAATCACCATTCAACCTTGGGATGCATCAATACTGCAATCAATAGAAAAAGCAATACTTGGTGCAAACATTGGATTGACACCGCAGAATGACGGTAAAATCATTCGCTTGAACATTCCACCACTTACCGAAGAGCGCAGAAAAGACCTTGTAAAACAAGCTAAGGCCGAAGCAGAAGTTGCGCGTGTTTCTCTCCGTAATATTCGCAGAGATTCTAACGAAAAAATAAAGAAACTTTTGAAAGATGGCTTGGCAGAAGATGCTGCTAAGAAGGGCGAAGCTGATGTGCAAAATATCACTAACGACTACACTGCGAAAGTTGAAAAGCACCTTGAAGTAAAAGAAAAAGAAATTATGACTGTATAGTAGGCTGCGTTTTTTTGTAGTCTAATCTTCTGTTGTGGGCAATGCTCTGTAACCGCTACGAGTTAATATTTTAGATGCAAAATAGAATGTCTCAAACGAAATTTTCCTTACATTTGAGACTATGAATTGTTGGACAGAATTAAGTATAGAATATGCTAATCAAAGAAGTTATTTGGACGACCTCTTTCACGTATACCCAACAATTCCAAACGGAATTAGAGAAGTTGATGAAGAAATTTGGAAGGAGATTGAAATTGCATTTAAAAAACAAGACAACGCATCATTAGTTAGACATTTATGTCGCTTAGAAAAATTTCCAATTAAAGATAGCTATATCGCATTCTTAAAACTTGACCTAAATAGTGTTGACAGAAACCCACAGACTATAAATCGCATTGCGGGAACACTTTATGATATGGGTTTTGATAAACTATGGGAAAAATGCACTGAACCTAAAGAAACAAATACACAGATTGGGCCAATGTTTAAACATTGGATTGACAAAAAATCTTTAGGAATTCTTCCTATTTCAGCAAATGAATTTTTAGCTTCAACGGATAATGCTATACTGAAAGGTGGCGACACTGAGTTAAACAGATTTGCTAAAGAGCATCTTGGTTATGGTAAAGACAAAGGATTAGATTTTGTCGCAAGATTTAATGGTAAATACATTCTCGGTGAAACAAAATTTATTACTGCAATCGGTGGTAATCAGAACAACTCATTTACCGATGTAATTACCACTCTAATAGCTCCTGTTGAAAATGCAACTTGTATTGGAATAATTGATGGTATTCCTTGGCTAAAGGATAAGAGTAGATACTACACAGAAATCACAACAAATTTTAGCGAATATAACATTATGAGCAGTTTGGTGCTGCGTGAATTTCTTTATCAAATCTAAAATTCTATGCAGCTACATTATCCAAACAAAAAAACAGAGCAGGAAATATTTGACAGTATTCCTGATGTTGAGTTAGTGCAAATTAATTCAAGCTACAATCCAAATTTGCTTATTCAAGCAAACAATTTAGTTGCCTTAAAGCAGCTAATTACCAAACACAATCTTGCAGGTAAAATAGACCTTATTTATATTGACCCTCCGTTTGCAACAAATAATACTTTCACAATAACTGACGGTAGAGCAAGCACAATAAGCAACAGTTCAAACGGAACAGTTGCTTACACCGACACATTGAAAGGTTTTGGTTTCATTGAGTTTATTCGTGAGCGATTGGTTCTTTTAAATATGTTACTTTCTGACAAAGGCTCAATTTATCTGCATATTGATTACAAGATTGGGCACTATGTAAAAATTGTAATGGACGAAATATTTGGAATTGAGAATTTCCGAAATGACATCACAAGAATTAAATGTAATCCCAAAAACTTTGCCCGTAAAGGATACGGCAATATGAAAGACTTGATTTTATTCTATTCAAAATCAGACAACTTAATTTGGAACGAGCCAAAAACTCCATACACCGAAGAAGATAAATTAAAGTTGTTTCCAAAGGCAGAGAAAGACGGCAGACGTTACACTACCATTCCACTACACGCTCCAGGAGAAACTCAAAATGGTAAGACATCAAAAGCATTTAAAGGAATTTTACCACCGCCCGGCAGACATTGGAGAAGTGATGTAACTATTTTGGAGCAGTGGGACAAAGACGGACTTATCGA
>CAZYXR010000081.1:1443-12861 GCA_964650845.1 uncultured Chitinophagaceae bacterium | reverse complement strand
AACAGGCGAGTGTGTGTGTGTTTACCCAAGTTAAGAAAAAGACAATACCCCAAATTCCTAAGCACAATGCAAGGTTATCGGGCATTGGGCAGATGGTGTAATAGTAGAATGCAGGTGAAAAATTAAAAGCCCATGCGCCTATTGCGGCTTTTGTTTGGTTTTGAAAAAACCTTTCTAATAATCGGTAAATACCAAAAACAGAAAAGAGTCCAATGATGAATGAAAATAACCTTACAACAAATACATGATTGCCGAAAACCTTTAGTAAGGCCGCAGCTACCCATTGATAAAGCGGAAATTCCATTCGGAAGATTCCATTGCCGTTTCCTCGTTCGTTTCTACGTGGATTAAGAATGTTGAAATCTTCTTCATAAAAGCTAACCACGGTTGCCATTGTTTGCGTTTGCCTCCACACATGCCCACTAATAATATCTTTTGAAAAGTGTGGCGCGTGCATACATGCACTTACTAAAAGTATGAAGCCAATAGTATAAAAAGGCGAAGTGATTTTATGAAATGTAAGTTTCATAGGGTAATAAAATTACCTGTCTCAATACTTCTCCTGCGTGCTTTTTAGCAGGTTATACAGCATATCTTTTGCGCGAAACAGTTGAGCTTTTACAGTGCCCAATGGCAGGTCTAATTGTTCGGCAATTTCTTCGTAACTCAACTCATCAAAGTAGCGAAGCTCTATCAGTTGTCTATACTTGGGCGATAATTTTTCAATTACCGAACGAATGCGTTCTGCACGTTGCTCTTTAATAACCGTTTGCTCGGGGTTGGGGTTGTAATCGGGTACGGCAATGGTTGGTGTTTCTCCGTCTTCATTTGCCACACTGGAACTATCTAACGAAGTTGTTTGCAGTCTTTTTTTGCGAATAAAGTCAATACAATTATTGGTAGCTATTTTAAACAACCAAGTGCTGAAAGCGTAATCGGCACTATAGTTTTTTAGATTGTTGAATGCTTTACCAAAGGCTTCTAAAGTTAAATCCTCGGCATCATCGCGGTTGTGCACCATTTTCAGAACCATGAAATAAATGCTTTCGCGGTAGCGCTCCATCAATTTGCCAAATGCTTTTTGGTCGCCTTGTTGTGCAAGCAACACCAAATCGTAGTCTTCCTTAGCCCGTGGTGAAAATTTTGAATTTAATTCCAAGTGTCGCTTCTTTTAATGAGTGAAAGCAAAAATATAAGGCTTATCGAAAAAACATAGAGCGGTTGCAATAAAGGTATCCACAATACAATGTCTTGTTGTCGCAATGTGTTGTAAATGTTGCGCGATATCATCATTTGAATCAGGCTAAATATTGCCACAATACCTATTGCAATCATCCATAAATGAGGGTTGAAAATAGTCAATAATGCACTTGCTGCATATAGGCCAAACTGAGCAAGGGCAAAGCCAAACAGTATTAACTTATCGTTGAGCAAGTAGTGATAACTTGCCTGAGTATGACGGGTTTTTTGTTGCAACCACGATAAATAAGTGTTTTTTGGTTTGGTGTACACAAATGAATCTTGATGCAAACACACAGCAATATTTTTTTTATTGCCAAAGGCATTTACAAACAAATCGTCATCGCCACCGGCAGTTTTATGTTCAGCATTTTTGAGCCAATGTAAATAGTCGTGTTTTAAAAAAAGCATGTTGCGACCAACGCCCATATATGCTTTACCTTTCACAGCCTTTGCAAAATATTGCCATGCTGTTTGCGTGGCTTCAAATCGAATCAGTTTGTTCAATAAGCTGTTTGTGCTTTCTGTTGTAAATGGCGAATAGCCCAATACTATTTTTTTTTCAATGCTAACATGTTGCGATAAGGTACTTAGCCAGTTGTGTGTAGCCGGAAAGCAATCGGCATCGGTAACAACTATTGTTTCATTGATGGCTGTGTGCAGCGCTTTTGCCAGTAACTCTTTTTTGCCAGCGAGTTTCTTTTCGTTTGCTGTTACTGCTATAGTTTTTAGTTGCTTGAATTGCTGTTGAAGCGATCTTAAAATTGCAGCAGTATTATCGGTGCTACGGTCGTTTACCACAATAACTTCAAAGGCTGGGTGGTTTTGTTTTAATACAAGCGGCAGATATTTTTCGAGTTGGTGGGCTTCGTTATGCGCACAAATGATTACCGAAAGTGGAGTGGAAGTTTGCGGTAAGGTGGGTGTAGAAACCGGAGTTCCCAAACTTAAATAGTACATTAACAGAAATAAGAAAGTGCTGCACAAAGCTATCCATAGAATCAATTCCATTGATTGCGAAAGAAACAATTTGTAGAGAAAGAAGAGCGGGATAATTTCTTTTAGTGGTAAATAAAAGAATGAGTTTGTTGCAATAGTTTTCTTCACTTTACTTCGCCCCCTTGATTTTTTTACCGACACCTGCTATATTACCATTCATTCTAATGTAATTGACCCTTTGGAAAGCACGCACAACATATTTTTTTGGGATAAAAAATCTCCGGCTTCGCTACCGGATGTGCAGGCTTTGCAGCTTGTTTTAGAGCATTCCAAACTTGGGGTTTTGGTGCTTAACACTCAAAATGAAGTGTTGTTTTCTACTTCATCTTTTACAAATATCTGCTCTAATAACTACTTTAAAACCAATTTTTTATCACTATTTAAGTACGATTCTGCTAAAGGTAGCCCGGATACAGTAATCATTAAAAGCGAAGGCAATGGATCTATCGAAATATGTTCATCTTTTATTCATTGGAACGAGGAAAAGGCAGCATTGTTTTTGGTAAAAGAAATTCATGCTGATAAGAACGAAAAGCATGATGAAGGGTTACATATTGCCATGCACCTTACCGAGCGTTTTCACCTGCCGGTAATGTTTTTTAGAAGTGATGTTTTGGTTGCTGCCAATCTTAAAGCGATGGAAAGATTGGGTATTGACTCCAATGAGTTCAACCGCACCAATTTTGCCCATTTGTTCGATAATCAAGTAAGTGATACTTCGGCAATAGCGGTGGAAAATTTGTTAGATGCCGTTACCTGTAAGAGTGTTATGCGTGGTACAGCCGCACGCGAAACTGTTTCGATTGTGTCGCGTTATGTGGTTTTGGATGGAGTGAGTTTTAAAATGGTTCAAGTACTTGAAGAGCCATTTGCCAAAGAAGCAGATAGTAAAGAAAAAAATACTGCACACGATGTAATGATGATGGCTTCGCACGACCTGCGCGAACCTGTGCGAACTGTGGTGAATTACGCTCAACTTACATTGGATAAACTTAAAAATGGCAAGTATAAACAGGCTTATGAATATGCGGAACTTACTGCTGCAACAGCTTTTCGCATGGATAAGTTACTGAGCGATATAAAGCTAATGGTGAGTATTGATGAGCATCCATTGGAGCATAAAAAAGTGAGTTTACACGCGGTGCTTAACGCTGCTTTGGCAGAGGCAGAAAAAGGTTACGATAAGTTGCAGATTGAAATTTCTATACACAAACTGCCCGAGGTGAAAGGCAACGAAAAGTTATTGATTCAATCTTTTAAACAGCTGCTCGATAATGCTTTTAAGTTTAAAAGAGGAGAGAAGGCAATAGTGGAAGTGGCTGCAGAACAAGAAGGAGAGAATGTTTTGATTTGTGTGCGCGATAATGGTATTGGTATGGCGCGAAAGTATAAAGACAAAATTTTTGAACCATTTCAGCGGCTCAATAGAATTGACGAGTTTCCGGGTAGTGGCTTGGGGCTTACCATTGCCAAAAAAATTATTGAAAAGCATAATGGGAAGATAACTGTGGAATCTATGAGTGGCATGGGCTCAAGCGTGTATGTTTCGCTGCCGCTTTGAATGTTTTTTTAGTTCAATCGCCCATCATTTTATCTATTATCATTCCATAAATTTTCAATTTGCCTTTGTGGAATTGCTGTATGCTTTCAAGTTTTTCGGGGTTAGGTGGAGTGCCTTTTTGGTGATAGCGAATAATTTGATTGGCTATGTCGAAGAACTGATATAGCACATTGTCTTGTGGTTTTATTTGCTTTAGTCCTAAAAACTTTTTGTGGCGCGAAATCAGTTGTTGTGCGGTAGAAAAATCTTTTAAAAGCACAAAGCAGGCGACCTGCAAAATGCGCAACGAAATTTCATCCAAAATCATTATGTTTTTGTTGTTGTGGGCTATGCCTTCATTCAGGTATTCAATTGCAAGTTCCACTTCATTTTTAAGCAGATAGTGTTTAATGTGCTGAAACATAGAACTCATTTTTGGCGACTGCGTAACTTCAAATTTCAACGTTTTTACAAAAATCTCTTTAAGTATGTGTTCGGCTTCTTTGTTGCGCCCGGTAATCATTGCTACATCGTGGTAGTGGCTTTGATGGTAGTAATTTGTGTTTACTAAGTCATAGTGTTTATTCCATAATTCTTCATATAGGTTGAACGATTTTTCGTATTCGCTTGCATCGTAGTAGGCTTCGGCAAGTGCCCGAATTACAAATACGCGGTCGAACGCTACAAACAAAGTTTTGTTTGCCTCATAAGCAGCAAGCATTTTTTTTAGGTTTTCAATAATTGCATTGTTGTTTTGGGTATAGTGCACATTGAACCACGATAAAGTATTGTAATAGTAGTATTCGGCACGTGGCAGTTTATTGTTTGCTATCAATGGCTCTATCTCTATCAGTCGGTCGCGCAGCTTTTGTTCATACGATTTGCTTTTGCCAATAGAGCGCATGTATTGTAGATATACACTTAAATGCATCAGTTCTATGCGCAATTCCTCATCTTTTGTTCTATGTTTTAGCGATTGAAGATAGCGTTCGCCATATTCCTTTACTTTTTCGGGTTTGTAATACTCAAAACCCATTTGGCGCAAAGTTTTAAATGCTATCAAATAATAAACTTCTTTATCTACTTGCAACTTGCCCGATTGTATGGAGCGTTGCTGAATTTTAAGCTGATGATAAATGTGTGGATGCAAATGTCTGCGTCCGAGAAAAGCCAACTGCAAATGTGGCTCGGCAGATGATACAAATAGCAAACATTTGTTGTATAAAATCGAGGTGAGTTTGTCGAAATAACTGCGCGAAAAACCGCGCTGTGTCATCAAGTCTTCATCGGCATTTTCATTCGAACGTTTTTCGCACAAATACTTTAATACAATCTTTTCGTTGCCCGTAAAATCTTGCGCCAATAGGTCGCTTACCTCTTGTTCAGTAAATACACAAAGCAATTCGCGCAGGTAACTCATGTTTTATTGTACAGCCTGTTGTGGTCTTATTTTTCTGTGTGGCGAAAAAAACAACCAGTGCTGTAAAGTTTTGCTAAAATAACTTAGCTATGGTTTTGTGCCCCAATTCGTTTAGATGAATTTCGTCAGAAAACAAATAATTTTCTGCCGAAAAACTGCTTTTAAATGCAGTGTCATCAATTTGTATGGTAGTGCAATCTTTTAACAGTGCCGTAAGTTGGTTGCATGCTGCTTGGTTTTTTTGTATGCTCTTGTATGGAAGTAAAAGAACAGAAGCTGTAACTCCTTGTGTAGTGCAAAGTTTTTGCAGGTGCGCTAATGTTTCGCACGATTCTTTTAAATACAAGTTATCTTTTTTGTAGAAATTGATGTCGTATTGAAAATAATGGTCGGAGTGTTGGGTAGCATACAGTTTTGCTAACTGATATGTAGCATAATTTGCTTGCAAAAAAGCACTTACAATACTTATAAAACCTTTGTTGCCAACCTTAGGCAATTCGCTTGTTTTCGATTTGCCATACACGTCATTCAAGCACCAGCCGATGGTAATGCGTGAAATGTTTAAGGGATTGGCAGAGTCAGCAAGCAACGACTTTACTAAGTTATTATAGTCGTGTGCGCTCCAGCCAATCATAGAGCAGTTTAGCACATTTACAGAATCTGTTTGTTTAGCAACCAATGCAACATAAGTAGATGAATCATCTACGCCAACTCCTTGTGTTACACTATCTCCAATAAAAAGCCACGTTTTTTTCTTTTTATCGAAAGGTTTTCCGGTGTTTCTAAATCCAAAGTTGTCGGTGGTAAAGTTTTTGCCCCATACCATTGCTTTGGCATTGGGTTGTAAGCCATTGCTGTCGAAATACTTGTTTGGTAGAATGATGGCACTATCGAAACCTCGGTTGTACTTGTTTTCAAGAATTACTCTGCTGGCAATTTCAATTGTCAATAGCCCTAAAAACACAAGCCCAAAATTTACAAAAAGAAGTTTGCGATTGACTTGCATGAAAACCTTAGCTCAATGCTTGCTTTAAATCTTCCAACAAATCGTCAATATCTTCCACACCCAAACTTAGGCGCAAAAGATTATCTACAACTCCCACTTTTTCGCGCTCGGCTTTTGGTACAGATGCGTGGGTCATGGTTGCAGGATGATTTACCAAACTTTCTACCCCACCCAGCGATTCGGCAAGTGTAAACACTTTAAAAGATGAAGCAATACGGAATGTTTCTTCAATAGATTTGTCTTTGAATACAATAGAAATCATACCGCCAAAACCACGCATTTGTTTTTTGGCAATATCATGATTGGGGTGCGATTCAAAGCCCGGCCAATACACTTTTTCGATGCGCGGATGCGATTGCAAGTAGTGCGCAATTTTTTCACCGTTTGCGCAGTGGCGTTCCATGCGCAGGTGCAAAGTTTTTATTCCGCGCAATACTAAAAATGAATCCATGGGACCTGGTACCGCCCCGCATGAATTATGAATGAAAGCTAACTTTTGATACAATGCATCATCGTTTACAATCAAAGTGCCCATAATTACATCGCTATGGCCGCCCAAGTATTTTGTGGCAGAGTGCATCACTATATCAGCACCAAAATCTAAAGGGTTTTGCAAATAGGGCGATGCAAAAGTGTTATCTACTGCCAATAGTAAATTATTGGCTTTGGCAATTTTTGCACAGGCTTCAATATCAATAATCTGCATGGTTGGGTTAGTTGGTGTTTCAACCCATATCAATTTGGTATTTTGGTTGATGGGTGGTTTTACATTCTCAATATCACTTAAATTGGTGTAGTGAAATTTGATGCCAAAGTGAGCAAATACCATTTCAAACATTCGGTAACTGCCGCCATACAAATCATCGCCTGTAATTACTTCATCGCCAGGGCGAAGCATTTTTATCACCGCATCGGTAGCGCCCATGCCACTGCTGAAACATAGACAGTGTTTGCCATTTTCTAATGCGGCAATGTTTTTTTCTAATGCCACGCGCGTAGGGTTTTTGCCACGTGCGTAGGCAAAACCTTTGTGGTTGCCTGGGCTTTCTTGTGCGTAGGTTGATGTTTGGTAAATGGGAGGCATGATGGCTCCGGTAGTTGGGTCGGGATGTTGCCCTGCATGAATAACTTTAGTTCCGAATTTCATTTGATCAGTAATTTGAATGGGGCGAAAATGATAAATGTAATCCACATGATTATCAAATCATCTCAACAGCATAATAGAATCTTTCTCATTTAGGCGTGGTTGTGTTGTCGCCAAACAGACCGAAAAAAGGGAAAAAGTATTTGGGTTAAAAGTAGGTGCTGTTTTATCCGTGCAACGAAGTTCTACTTTTCCACTTTGAAACATTGCCTGTGGTAACGGCTGCTTTTTGTTGGTTGTTTTTGTTGGTTGCGAACTTGGCGGCAACAATAGCGGCAATTAACTCTTCATTACTGTTTTGCTCAAGTAGCTTTTCGGGTGCAAAATGTTTTGTAACAAAATGAGTGTCGAAGTTTGCGGAGATAAAGTCGGGATGTTTCAAAACAAATTTTCCAAATGAAAGAGTGGTTTTCACCCCTGTAATTTTGTATTCATCAATGGCGCGAAGCAGGCGGGCAATTGCCTGCGCACGGGTGTCGGCAAAGGCAATAAGTTTTGCAAGCATGGGGTCGTAATAGATAGGGATGTTCATGCCTTCTTCGTAGCCATCGTCCACGCGCACGCCCGGTCCTTCGGGTTTTTGATACGATTCTAATTTGCCAATATCTGGCAAGAAGTTATTGAGAGGGTCTTCGGCATATACCCGCAATTCTACCGCGTGACCATTGATTTTTAGATCTTCTTGTTTGAACGAAAGTATTTCGCCACGCGCAATTTTTAATTGTTCTTTTACCAAATCCACTCCTGTTATCATTTCGGTAACTGGGTGTTCTACTTGTAGGCGGGTATTCATTTCTAAAAAATAGAAGTTTAGTTGCTCGTCCACCAAAAACTCTACGGTGCCAGCTCCTCTGTAATTGCAAGAACGCGCCACATCTACTGCCGCTGCGCCAATTGCCATTCGTTTTGTTTCATCTAAGCAGGAACTTGGAGCTTCTTCAATCACCTTTTGATGCCTACGCTGCACCGAGCATTCGCGTTCAAAGAGATGTACAATGTTTCCATGTGCATCGGCCAATACTTGTACTTCTATGTGCTTGGGCGAACCAACGTATTTCTCAATAAAAACACTATCATCGCCAAAAGAGTTTTTTGCTTCGCTTTGTGCGCGCTGCATTTGCTCTTCGAGCTCAGCCTCGTGCTGCACTACGCGCATCCCTTTTCCACCACCACCGGCACTTGCTTTTATTAAAATAGGGTAGCCTGTTTTTTGGGCTAAAGCCTTGGCTTCATTTACATCGGTAATTGCCCCATCGCTGCCCGGCACCATGGGTATATTGAATCGCTTTGCGGCTTCTTTTGCGGCAAGTTTACTGCCCATTACTTCTATGGCTTCGGGTGTGGGGCCGACAAATGTTATTCCGGCTTTTTCTACTGCTTTGGCAAAAGCTGCGTTTTCGCTCAAAAAACCGTATCCGGGATGAATGGCATCTACATGAAGCTGCTTTGCGGTGGCAATAATTTTATCGCCCAATAAATATGAATCTTTTGAGGCTGCTGCGCCAATGCAAACGGCTTCGTCTGCATATTTTACAAACGGCATTAGTCTATCGGCTTCGGAAAATACAGCAACGGTTTTTATTCCCATTTCTTTTGCCGAGCGCATAATTCGCAATGCAATTTCGCCACGGTTGGCAACAAGTAGTTTTTTCAATTGATTGTTTTTGATGGATTACAAATTTAAACAGCAACGCATTATTCGTCTAAACGATATTCTTTTATCTTTCTGTACAGTGTTCTTTCAGAAATTCCTAAATCTTCGGCAGCATCTCTGCGTTTATTTCTGTGTTTTTTCAATGCTTTAATAATCAGTTCACGCTCTTTATCTAATAAAGAAAGATTTTCATCTATTGTTTCGTGGCTATGGTAATCGGGCTTTTCGTGCATTATCACGGGGCGTTGTTCTGCGCCTGCTCCAAGAATAATTGGTTGGTTTGAACTTGGTGGAATAAAGGATGGTACAGTGTTTGGTATATCTCGGCTTTCAAAAGAATGCTGGGTAGAATCACCACCTTTGGCAATATCAAATACAAATTGCTTGAGGTCGTTCAAGTCTTTTTTTACATCGAAAATAAGTTTGTAAAGGATTTCGCGCTCGGTAAAGCCCGAAGTTCCGCTATCAATATTATTGCTGCCAGTGAGTGCCGGAAGTTTGTTGTTGGCAATATCGGGTACAATGTCAATAAGTTGTTGTGCACTTACTTCGCGCTCCAAAGCAAGAATTGAAACCTGCTCGGCTACATTTTTTAACTGGCGCACGTTGCCCGGCCAATTGTATTTTATTACTAAATGTCTTGCTTCGTCCGATAGCTTTATTGGAGTGATTTTGTTGCGCTCGGCAAAGTCGGTAGAAAACTTTCTGAAAAGCAGGTAAATATCTTCGCCCCGCTCGCGCAAAGGTGGAATATTGATAGGTACAGTGCTTAAGCGGTAATATAGGTCTTCGCGAAAACGCCCTGCCGCAACTGCATGTTGAAGGTTTACATTGGTAGCTGCAATTACGCGCACATCTGTTTTCATCACCTTTGATGAGCCTACGCGAATAAACTCTCCGGTTTCTAACACGCGTAGCAAGCGGGCTTGTGTGCCTAATGGCAATTCGCCCACTTCATCTAAAAAGATGGTGCCGCCCGCAACAGTTTCAAAATAGCCTTTGCGTTGGTCGCCAGCACCGGTAAAAGAGCCTTTTTCGTGTCCAAACAGCTCTGAATCTATTGTGCCTTCGGGAATGGCTCCACAGTTTACAGCAATAAATGGATTGTGTTTGCGAGTGCCCAGGGTATGTATGATTTGCGAGAATACTTCTTTACCAACACCACTTTCTCCGGTTATCAATACGGTAAGGTTGGTAGAGGCTACTCTTTCGGCTATGCTGATGGCATGGTTTAAACCGGGTGCGTTGCCTAATATGCCAAAACGATTTTTTATTGATTGAATTTCCATAGGTTTAATGCTGATTTACAGGGGTGAGGGTGGTGCAAAGTTTCACTTATTGTGGTAGAATACAAACTTCTATTTACATTTCCTAAATCACAATTTTGTGAATTGCTTCATAATACTATCTTTGCGCTCCCAAAAATTAAAAGATGCCTAAAGTAAAAACAAATTCGGGAGCTAAGAAACGTTTCAAAGTAACCGGTTCGGGTAAAGTAAAACGCAAAAAAGCTTTCAAACGTCACTTGTTGGGAAGCAAAAGCAAAGTAAGAAAAACTGCTTTGAACATTGATGGCGTGGTGCATAAATCAGATATGCAACGCGTTAAGGATTTATTAGTAATGTCTTAAAATAATACAGGAGAAATAAAAAATGCCACGTTCAGTAAATGCGGTAGCAAGCCGCGCAAGAAGAAAAAAGGTATTAAAAAAGGCTAAAGGTTACTTCCTTTCGCGTAGTACAGTTTATACAGTAGCAAAAAATGCTGTTGAAAAAGCGGGTGTGTATGCGTATATCGGCAGAAAACAAAAGAAAAGAGAGTATCGCGGCTTGTGGATTGCGCGTATAAATGCAGCAGTTCGTCAAGAAGGTTTGTCATATTCAAAATTCATTGCTAAAATTGCAGAGAAAGGAATTGAGTTGAACAGAAAAGCATTAGCTGATTTGGCGCTTAACAATCCTGAAGCTTTTAAAGCTATCGTAGCCAAAGTAAAATAAACGAATTTAAGATTTCGTGTTTTCATAGGTTCAATTTTGGTCGCTCTCGCAAGGAGCGACCATTCTTTTTTTAGGCATGTTACAAATGAACGAAGTGCAAATAGAATCTTCATGGAATAGACTGCTGCAAGATGAGTTTGTCAAACCATACTTTCCACATATTAAGCAGTTTATTGTAGCAGAAAAGGCTAAGGGTAAAAGGATTTTTCCGCCCGGCCAATTGATTTTTAATGCTTTCAATCTCACCCCATTTTCGTTATTAAAAGTTGTCATTATTGGGCAAGACCCCTACCATGGTGCGGGGCAGGCGCATGGTTTGTGCTTTTCGGTACCACAGGGGGTAAAGCCTCCGCCATCTTTAATGAATATTTACAAAGAGTTAAAGGAAGATGTAGGCTTCACTATACCTAATCATGGAA
>CAZYXR010000081.1:0-1433 GCA_964650845.1 uncultured Chitinophagaceae bacterium | reverse complement strand
ACTCTTACTGTAAATGAAGGCGAAGCAAACTCACATGCCACTTGTGGATGGCAAACTTTTACTGATGCGGTGATTAAAACAATTTCGGAGCAGGGGAGTGGTATTGTTTTTTTGTTGTGGGGAAAGTTCGCTCAACAAAAAGAAACGTTGATTGATACTCAAAAGCATCATGTATTAAAGGCGGGGCATCCATCACCGTTTTCGGCACATCTGTTTTTGGGTTGCAAACACTTTTCTACTACTAATAGCTTACTTACCCTGCAAAACAAAACTGCAATAGATTGGCAGGTATAAATGCAGAACAGTTGTGAAATGATGCGCTGAAAACTAAAATCTAAAATGTAAAGAGTAACATTGCGCACAAATAATAATCATGGAACAACAACCACAACAAGAAAATCAAATCAATATTGAACTTTCGGAAGAAATAGCTGAAGGTGTATATTCTAACCTTGCCATTATTTCGCATTCCAACAGCGAGTTTGTTGTTGATTTTGTGCGCTTAGTGCCAAACGTTGCCAAAGCAAAAGTGAAGTCGAGAATTATTCTTACACCACAGCACGCTAAGCGATTGATAAAAGCATTGGCCGATAATGTATCGAAATACGAAAGCCAATTTGGAACTATACAAGAAGACGATTCAAATCTGCCGCCTTTCCCAATGGGTTTTGGCCCGGTAGCACAAGCGTAGGTTGCACATCAAAGCGAACTTTCATTTGTATTGAGGCAAAAAAATCCCCTGCCTTGTTGATGGCAGAGGATGGCATTAGGGGTGGAAGATTATTACTGGCGAATTTTTTGGAAGGGGATTCCACCAGCGTCTTACAAACAAAACGCTGATGAAAAGTGTATAGTTTGGTTGGGCGGTTATAGGTACTCTTGTTGATCTTCGGCAGCCTGCTTATTCTTTTTCAATTTTTTGTAACCATACGCTGCGCCTGCAACGGCAAGTGCTACAACACCACCGTCAATAGGCGTATTGGCGGGGCCGCCAGGGCCAGGTTTTGGTGGAGGTAAAAACTGAGCAGTTGCAGATGTGGCTGCTGCCAATAAAAAAGCTGTGAGTGCTATTGCTATGTATTTCTTTTTCATAATTCTTTTTTTTTGTTGAGTGCTTTGAGCCATGCGCTATGGGCGGTTTGTTTTGTCAATAACACATGAGGCGCATTGCTAGTTATTGTTTTATCAGTTTTAAAGTTTGTTTGCTTGCGCCAGCCAGTGTAATAAAGTATATGCCATTGGGTAGCTCGGAGGTGTTTAGTTGCTGTGTATTGTTGTTGGTTAATGCTTGGGTAAATACTGTTCTGCCCGAAATATCTGCAACCATAGCCTGTGTAAAGTCGTGGTTTTCTTTCAGCACTACCGAAACATTTCCTGTTGTAGGGTTCGGATACAAACTCGCCCATGCTGCGGTAGGGTTCGACACAATTCCC
>CAZYXR010000080.1:10733-12971 GCA_964650845.1 uncultured Chitinophagaceae bacterium | reverse complement strand
ATCTCTGATGCGTTCATCGGCAAACAATAAAATGCCTTCCACAATTACAACATGTTTTGGTTCTACTGCAATGGTTTTTTGTTGTCGTGTACTTGTTATGTAGTCGTAGGTTGGTTCTTGAATGGTTGAGCCATTTTTCAACTCATTAATATGCTGAACCAGCAAATCGAAGTCAAATGCGTTAGGATGGTCGAAATTGATTTTTGCGCGCTCTGCGAGGGTTAAGTGGCTATTATCTTTATAGTAGGAATCTTGCGAAAGTATTGCAACGTCATTTCGCGAAAGTTTTTCCATTATGTTGCGAACCACAGTGGTTTTGCCACTGCCCGAGCCACCTGTTATTCCTATTATTACCACTTTGAAGAATTTCTAATATTTCAATTTTGAAAGATTACCAGCCCAATATCCATCCAAATATCAGTGGTGCAACAATTGTGGCATCACTTTCTACAATAAATTTTGGTGTGTTGATGTCCAATTTCCCCCAAGTTATTTTTTCGTTTGGCACAGCACCGGAATATGAGCCATAAGAAGTTGTGGAGTCGGAAATTTGACAGAAATAACTCCAAAAAGGCACATCGTGCCATTCTAAATCTTGATACATCATGGGAACTACGCAAATTGGAAAGTCGCCTGCAATTCCGCCACCAATTTGAAAAAATCCAACACCTTTTCCCGCACTATTTTTTCTGTACCAGTCGCTTAGCCAAACCATATAATCAATACCACCGCGAACTGTTGTTGATGTAAGTTCACCTTTTATACAATAGGAAGCAAAAATGTTTCCCATGGTGCTGTCTTCCCAACCCGGAACTATGATTGGTAGATTACGTTCTGCCGCAGCAAGCATCCAACTGTTTTTTGGGTCAATTTGATAGTATTGCTCCAACACTCCACTTAGCAGCATTTTATACATAAATTCATGCGGAAAAAATCTTTCGCCTTTTGTATTGGCGTTTTTCCAAAGTGCATGAATGTGTTTTTGCAATCGTCTGAAAGCTTCTTCCTCTGGAATGCAAGTGTCGGTAACTCTATTAAATCCATTTTCTAGTAAATCCCATTCTTCTTGCGGGCTTAAATCGCGATAGTTGGGTACACGCTTATAATGGTCGTGTGCTACCAAATTCATTAAGTCTTCTTCGAGATTTGCGCCAGTGCAAGAGATAATATCTACTTTGCCATTACGTATCATTTCGGCCAGTGAAATGCCTAATTCGGCAGTACTCATTGCGCCTGCCAAAGTTATCATCATTTTACCGCCTTCCAATAAATGTTGTTCATAACCTTTAGCTGCATCTACCATTGCTGCTGCATTAAAGTGCAGGTAATGCTTTTGCATAAAATCGCGAATAGGAGTACTCATAAAAACTATTTGATGTATTTAATGAAAAATAAAAAGCCCACCTTTTGTGGTGGGCTGCGAAAATATAAATTTGAAGAAGAGTGTAAGTGAAACTTACACTTCGCAGGGGTATTCAAAAAGACAATTTTCTTTAATGATGTCTGCAACTTTATCCGGCACCATCTGTTCCCATCCGCTCTCGCCTTGTTTAATCATGCTTATCACTCTTGGCGAAAAAATACTCAATACATTTTGGTCGTAACCATCCAAATCAACTATAAAGCCGCTTTGTTTTAGATGTACAAACAATGGTCGCAGATTGTCTGGAATATGCAAGTTATCTGAAGTAATTACTGCTTTATCGGGGTTGGGTTGGTATGGATACATCAGCATAATTGTGTTGCCTGTAAAAATACCCCCGAAGTAAGTAAGTAACTCGCGTGCCGGATTGAGATAATGTTTTTCTTTAAAAAGTTCCAGCATGTTCATTACGCCAATTATAATGCCAATACTTCGTGGGCGGCAACGGTCTAAAAACTCAATGAGTTTATCGTGTTTATGACAGTTAGAAACCATCACCGTGTGCCCCAACGAACAAAGAATTTCTGCGCGATCTAAGAAATCTTTATCGCTATAATTTTCGTCAGATTCCAAATTTGCAAGAGTTATTTCGGAGAGTACTGCAAGGTCGCAATCTTCGCAGCCGGTTATCTTTTTAAAGTTTTCTACTCCGCAACGCAGCATATCTTCATTCACCTTTGTAACAGGGCGAAACCTTCCGCGCAAACACAAAATATTTTTCTTATACAGTACATCTTTAGGTTGATATACTTCGCGGTCGGCACCAAAAATGGTGGCATCGGTATAGCCTTTTCGTACTAACTTTAATGCAAGTA
>CAZYXR010000080.1:0-10723 GCA_964650845.1 uncultured Chitinophagaceae bacterium | reverse complement strand
AGTAAACGATTGTCCACATTCAAATCGGGGCCGTGCATTCTTATCATATCCAACTCTACCTGCTCGGTCGAAAGCCCGTCATACAACGAGTCTAAAAAAAAGTCGAGATTATCATTAAACCAATAGCAAGCATAAATCAAGTTTACGCCTAATGTGCCAATCACTTTCTGTTGCGATACATTGTCGGTGCCTTTTAACCTGATGTGAAGTTTTACATCATTAGTAGGACCGTTGTGGCTTAACTGAAAACGAATGCCCAGCCATGCGTGTGGATCGTTGGTTTTTAAAAAATTAATGGTGCTGCAAGTGTCGGCAAAGGCGAAAAATTTTCGGGTAGCATATTTTTCGCCAGTTAAGCGTTCGGTTAATAAATCAAACTCATGGTCGAGCATTTTATGCAAGCGAGAAACACTTACGTAACGACCCGATTCTTCTTCGCCATAAATAGAATCGGAAAAAGCCATATCGTAAGCACTCATGGTTTTAGCAATGGTGCCCGATGCGCCACCTGCTTGAAAGAAGTTGCGTGCAACTTCCTGTCCGGCTCCAATTTCGGCAAATGTGCCATACACATTGGGGTCTAAATTGATGCGCAATGCTTTGCGCTTGATGGAGATAACTTCGCGACTCATAATTACAAATCTACTTAATACAAACAGCTAAAAATTCTAAGGTTAAACAATAACGCTGTTTATTGTACAAATGTTGTTCATTCTATACAATTTCTATGTTAAGAATGTGAAAGAAAATTATTGCGATTTTTTTGTTGTGTAGAAAGATATTGAAGCAATTGTAGCGATAAAAGAAAATAGCACTTGACAAAATAATGCGGGAGTTTTATATTACTTGTGTAAGTCGAAGGACTTCAAGTTTCTCATAGTTTTCCAATAAACAACCCGCGAGGTGGCTGTGGTTAATGAGGGTTCTACAGTTGCAACGCGGTGTTGTTTTAGGTTTTTAAAATTTGGCTTCGAACGATGACATTTTACGGCAGTTTACTCACCAAAATATTCCACATAGATATTTTCGGTTTCGTACAGTTTGATGCAGTGTAACTGGCAGGCATTAGATGCAATATGTGGTTGCAACCATTTCCATATTTGCTGTACCACAATTTCTGTACTCAACATCAAGCCGGTAAACTCTGGCACATCTAAATTTAAGTTTTTATGGTCGAGCCGCGCAACCACTTCTTGCTTCATCAGTTTGCTGAGAATATGGGCGTTCATTACAAATCCCGTTTCGAGGTTGGGTTTTCCTTTTACTGTTACAAATAAATCGAAGTTATGCCCATGAAAATTTTTGTTGGCGCATTTTCCAAATACTGCTATATTTTTTTCCTCGCTCCAATCGTAGTTATACAATTGATGAGCTGCATTAAAATGTTCCTTCCGAGTTAAATAAACCATTGTTTCTATTTGAAAATTTGAGGATTTGAAAATGGCTGTTTCATCTTCAAATCTTCAAATCGTTAGTATCGTTCAAGTATCATCGCGTGTCCATGTGCCCCTGCTGCACATGCAGTGATGAGCGCATACTTGCCATTTTCTTTTGTCAAACGGTTAGATGCCGTGGTAACCAATCGCGCCCCGGTAGCTCCAAATGGATGCCCGATAGCAAGCGAGCCGCCCCAGGTATTCAATTTTTCCATCGGTACTTCACCAATAGCTTTTTCGCGCCCGAGATTTTGTTTTGCAAAATCATCGCTTGCCATACATTTTAGGTTGGCAAGAATTTGCCCCGCAAAGGCTTCGTGAAATTCAAAAACATCAATGTCGCTAAAGTTCAAACCTGTTTGTTTAAGTAGTTTAGATGTTGCATAGGTTGGTCCCAATAGCAATTCTTTATCTAAATCGGCTCCAACAAAAGTATGAGAATGAATAGCTGTTTTTGGTTTCAAACCAAGTTCTTTTGCTTTGTCTTCTGTCATTATTAAAACAACTGCTGCGCCATCGGTTAAGAATGAAGCATTGGCAGCAGTTATAGTGCCACCATTTTTTACAAAAGCAGGTTTCAGCTTCGCCATTTTATCCACTGTTGTATCACCTCTGTAACCATTGTCTTTACTTATCTTTTTGAAGTTTGGCGCAACTTCCACAGGCACAACTTCATCGGTAAGCAAACCGCTCTCAAACGCTTTTGCGGTAAGCTGATGCGAACGGGTAGCAAATTTATCCTGATCTTCGCGCGGCACGTTGTATCGGGCTGCAAGAATATCGCAATCCAAACCCATTGTTTTGTTGGTTAAAAACTCTGCAATGGCAGGGGCTTCCGGCACAAAATCTTTCGGGCGAAGACCCAACACAAACTTTAATGTATCGGCAACTCCTTTTAGTTTTTGAGCCTTAAACAGTTTCTTCCTCATTGGGCGGTTAAAAAGTATTGGAGCATCGCTGCAACTATCGGTGCCGCCAACAATTACCACATTGGCTTGTCCGCTTTGAATAATGTTTGCTCCGGTAACAATTGCTTGATTGGCACTGATGCAAGCCATGGTAACTGTATGGCAAGGTGTAGTATTGGGTATGCCGGCAGTTATGGCAGCTTCGCGGGCAACGTTGCCCGTTTTTACGTTTTGAATGGTTGTGCCCATCACCACATAATCTACAGCCTTTGGGTCTAAGCCTGTTTTATCGAGCAAGCCTTTTATGGCAAATTGCCCCAATTGGTAACTCATCAAATCCATATAGTCTGTACCCGAACGCAGAAATGGTGTGCGGCAGCCTTCAATAACAACAATTTTTTTGCTCATGCTTTTTTGTTTGTGGGTGGCGAAGGTAGATAAGAGATTTCAGATTTCATTTTTTCAATAAAAGTTGATGTTTTTCATGGTGTTGGGCAAACAATGGCGATGACCAATTGGCGGTTAAATGAGAATTTTAGTTTTTCATTCAAAATCCTGCGTTGGAATAGTATATTTTCGCGCCTTCTTATGCCCGAAAAAACTTTAAAAGCAGATATTAAAAGCAAATCGAAAGTCAAGCAGATTGATGTGGAACAATCTTCGGATGTGCAAATGTCTGCATCTGCTGCAATGTTGGAACCCGATACCATTGAAGTATATGGGGCGCGGGTTCACAACCTTAAAAATATTGATGTTTCTATTCCCCGCAATAAATTGGTGGTTATTACCGGCATAAGTGGAAGTGGTAAATCATCGCTTACATTCGATACAATTTATGCCGAAGGGCAGCGCAGATATTTAGAAAGTTTTTCGGCTTATGCCCGTCAGTTTATTGGCAGTATGGAGCGCCCCGATGTAGATAAAATAACGGGCTTGTCTCCAGTTATTTCTATCGAACAAAAAAGCACCAACCGCAACCCGCGCTCTACGGTTGGCACCATTACCGAAATCTATGATTTTATCCGTTTGTTATATGCGCGTACAGCCGAGGCTTATTCGTACATAACGGGAAAAAAAATGGTGAAGTTTACTGAGGAGCAAATTATAGCTCATCTGCTAACTAATCATAAAGGAAAGCGAGCCGTATTGTTGGCTCCATTGGTGCGCGGCCGAAAAGGGCATTATCGTGAATTGTTCGAAAATATTCGCAAACAAGGATATTTAAAAGTAAGAGTTGATGATGAAATTTTAGATGTAAAGCCTAAAATGCAACTCGATAGATTCAAGATACATAACATAGAATTGGTAGTTGATAGGCTTGAAGTGCAGCCAGAGGATATTGACCGTATTCGGCAATCGGTGCAACTTGCAATGAAGCAAGGCAAAGGTTTAATGTTTTTACTTGATGCCGATACAAATGAGAGTTTTGGTTTTAGTCGTCATTTAATGTGTGTAGATTCGGGAATTTCATACGAAGAGCCTTCGCCCAATACATTTTCTTTCAACTCGCCTTATGGTGCTTGCCCCACATGCAATGGTTTAGGGGTAGTATATGAAGTGTTTGAACGGGTGATTGTGCCCGATAGAAGTAAAACACTTAGCGAAGGCGGTATTTTACCTATTGGTGAGAAACGAGAGTCGGGTCTATTTCGCGAGTTGGAGAGTTTAGGAAAGCGCTATCATTTCAAGTTAAGTACGCCAATTAGTAATCTTTCGGATGAAGCATTGAAGGTGATTTTGTATGGCGAATCGGGCGAAGAGTATGTAGATGAAGATGTGGAAATAAGCGATTTTGACGACCGCTGGTACACACTTGCAAAAGGTGGTGTGGTAGGTTTGCTAAAGCGTTGTTTTAAATACACAGCCAGCGAAAGTATTCGCAGTTGGGCAGAAGGATTTATGGAAAAAACTTGTTGCCCTTCGTGCAATGGCTTTAGATTAAAAAAGGAATCGCTTTGGTTTAAGATTGATAACACACATATTGGTGAATTGGCAGCTTTAGACATTACTGAGTTGGCGCAGTGGTTTGCTAATGTGGAGGAAAGAATGAACGAGCGCCAGCGTACTATTTCAAAAGAATTATTGAAAGAAATTAGAGCACGCATTGGTTTTATTTTAGATGTTGGTTTAGATTACTTGGCACTCGACCGACCAGCAAAAAGTTTGAGTGGTGGAGAAGCGCAAAGAATTCGATTGGCAACACAAATTGGTGCCGAACTTAGTGGCATTACTTACATTTTAGATGAGCCGAGCATTGGGTTGCACCAGCGCGACAATAGGCAATTAATTCTTGCATTGCGCAAGTTGGCTGCAAACAACAATAGTGTTTTGGTGGTTGAGCACGATAAGGAAATTATGCTCGAAAGCGATTTTATTATAGACATTGGACCCGCAGCGGGCGAACATGGCGGTAGAATTGTAGCTCAAGGCGCACCAGAAGATTTTAAAAAACTAACTACCACCACGGCAAAGTATTTGCATAACGAATTGAGTATTGAAATACCAATTGAACGCAGAGCAGGCAATGGTAAATATTTGGAGATAATAGAGGCGAATGGCAATAATCTCAAAGATATATCGGTGAAGTTTCCTTTAGGTGTATTGCTATGTGTAACCGGGGTGAGTGGAAGCGGTAAATCAACTTTGATAAACGAAACGCTTTACCCAATTCTTTCGGCATATTTTTATAAAAGCACAGCCAAGCCATTATCGTATAAAGCAATAAAAGGGTTAGAATATTTAGATAAAGTAATAGAAATAGACCAAAGCCCCATTGGCAGAACACCGCGCAGTAATCCTGTTACATACACCAAGGTGTTTGATGAAATACGAAAACTTTTTGCCATGCTGCCCGAGGCTAAAATACGCGGCTATGCACCCGGCAGGTTTTCGTTTAATGTAAAAGGAGGCAGATGCGAAGAGTGCCAAGGTGGTGGTGTGAAAGTGATAGAAATGAACTTTTTGCCCAATGTAGAAGTAACCTGCGAAAAGTGTAATGGCAAACGCTACAATCGCGAAACTTTAGAAGTGCGTTACAAAGGCAAGTCTATCAGCGATGTGTTGAATATGACTGTTGAAGATTCACTGCCATTTTTCGAGGCTGTGCCTGCCATTTTTCCAAAGCTAAGAACATTAAATGACGTGGGACTTGGTTACTTGCGTTTAGGGCAATCTAGCACAACATTAAGCGGGGGAGAAGCGCAACGGGTAAAGCTTTCGGCCGAATTGAGCAAGCGCGATACAGGTAAAACATTTTATATTTTAGATGAACCAACTACCGGCTTACATTTTGAGGATATTAGAGTGCTGTTGGAGGTATTGCAAAAGTTGGTTTCAAAAGGAAATTCGGTGTTAGTAATAGAACACAATTTAGATGTGATAAAAGTTGCCGATTATATTGTAGATATTGGACCCGAAGGTGGCAATAAAGGAGGTACAGTAGTGGCAGAAGGCACACCCGAACAGATTGCAAAAGTAAAACACAGCCACACCGGAAAGTTTCTTGCCGAAGAATTTGCTTTGATAAAGAATAGCAACTGAGAACCTTAATCGAACTTGCGTTTAATAAACCAAGTATCGTTTAACACAAATGAAAGATTGATGCGATAGTAGTTTTCGGTAACAGCATTTGTAAGATTAAATCCGCGGCTGCCAAAGTCGCCAGAAATATTAATGCGGGCAATTGCTTTGCGCCAAACAGGCAAGCCAAAACCAATTGTTCCACCTGCTTCCGATAAATTTTGCCCGCGATACATGGCTTCCGATTGGCCGTAATATGCACCCAATTTAATCTGTATTTTTCCTGCTGCCTTACGGCTATCAATATTTGGTGTTATCTGTGTGCCCACCATCACGCGCCAATTGTCGGCAAGTTTATCGTTGTTTAACTCGCTCGAAAAACTACTCCAATTGCCAAAACGAAAATCGGCACCAACTAACCAGTTAGCTTCGTTGCCCACGGTAAAGCCTCCACCAACGTGATAAGGTAAAGTAATTTTTGAGCGGCTATCTTTAATACTGCTAACGGTATCGGTAATATATGTTGAACCATCGCTGGCGTAATAAAATCTTTCCCAATAACTGGTTAAGCGAGTGCTGGTAGGCATTTGGCTGCTGCCATAAGCACCCAGTGTAAGAATAATATCTTGTTTTAGCTCGTTTTCTTTTGTGCGTTTTTTTAGCACGTAGCGATATTGTACTCCAACATTGTAAATGAATCCATTTACTTTATAAAAAGAAACATTACGCGAGTTCAATGCACCCACAGAATCGGGAAAGAGTGCGTATTTTGCATAGTCTAATTTGCCAAACAAAAAGCCTGCATTAAAGCCAACCGAAAACCCTTTGAACTGCACTCCGGTACCTGCATATACTTGATACAATGATCCTAACCCGCGATAGATGTTTTCAAAACCGCCAAAAGTAGAATCGCTGCCAGATTGCTTGAAAGTGTAATTCATATTTGAGTAAGGCAAAAGCCCAAAACTCAAACCCCAGCGACCACGTTTTAAAGGCACTCCAATTGCCACATGGCTTACCGAGCCGTTTGCTGTTCGGTAAGTAGAATCGCTTGCCTTTATATTGGCAATGTCAATATTGGCGCCAATTTCTAATGTTGTAAGTGCAATTGCTGAATACGATGCCGGATTGGTATAATTGATGTTTGCAGTGCTGGCATAGCCGCCACTTAATTCTGCAAAACCACGATTGGCCGAAAAGCCGGTAGTGCGCAAAAAACCCAAGCCATATCGCGAGTAAGGCGATGCCGTTTGAGCTGCAATTATGCCGCTTGCAGCAAGCAATAGGCATAGGAAAAAAAGTTTAGCTGTTGTATTCAAGTATTGTATTAAGACCGTGTAAAACCAAATTTGGACGTGCGAAGATGACATTTTCTAATGCCGAAGCAAAAAAAGGAAGACTTCCGCCCGTAATTACTACCGTTAAATGTTTGTAACGTTTTTTGTATTGATTAATTATACCATCTGTTTCAGCCGCCATTCCATTTAGTACGCCACTTAAAATAGAAGTTTCTGTACTGCTGCCAATTAGGGCAATTGACTTTTTTTTGTCTATAGTATTGTGTTGTTCGTTGTGTATCGCTACAACTTCATCCATTTTCCATTTTACCAAAGGCAGCCGTGCAGTAAAATGATGCAACGCTTTAAACCGCATCTCTATTCCTGGGGCAATCGAACCTCCGAGAAATTCATTTTTGCTGTTGATAAAATTATAAGTGATACAAGTGCCGGTATCAATGCAAAGTAAATTTGATGAAGGAAAAAGTGCCGATGCTCCGGCAACCAAAGCAAGCCTGTCGGTACCTACAGTGTCGGGTGTGCCATAACTGTTTGAAAAAGGGAGTTTGGTGGTGGAAGAAAAATAGCGAGTTTTAAAAATCTGATTGTTTAAAAAATCTTCGAGTGGGTGGTCGCTACCTGTTTTAGAGATGATGCATTTTTTGATTCGAGATTTTACAACCGCATTTTTTACCTCGGTAGCCGAACTAAATAATGTAGTCAAGTCATTGCCCTCGAACAAAGCAGCTTTTACAGAAGTATTACCAATATCGAGCACTAAATTCATTAAGCAACAGTTTGTTTTCAGAACATTATTGAGGTATGGTATCCTGTTCGTTGTATAGCGAAGCGTCAATTTCTAAACCATCCGGCAAACTTTCGGCTACAAACAAATCCAAGGATTCGCCAATACGGATTTTTTTGCCCGGGCTGTGAGCCGGTATTTGTTTATACACTAAAGACTGTAAGCTATCTACCGTGCCCTGTTGCATTACAATAGCTCCGATATTTATTCCTCGGCCTTGCAATGTAAATGTTGCTTCTTGCAAAGTAAGCCCAAGTAGATATGGTACATTTATTTCTTCGCCCCCAATGCCATCGCCCAATACAATATCAACTGTTGTGCCTTTGGGTAGTTTGCTGCCTTTGCCAACTGGCTTTCCGGCTACTTCTAAACCAATTACTGCATTCAGGTGTGGGTCGGGTCGGTAAATAACATTTCCGGCAACTAAACCTACGCTTTGCAATTGCAGTTTTGCATATTTCATAGATGATTTTCCGGCAAGGTCGGGAACTTCTACCGATGGTACTTTACTTGCATTTACCACCAAATACACTTTTCTACCTTCTTTAACTTTGGAGCCTGGTTTAGGGTTTTGTTCAAGAATGCTGTTCAACTTTTTTTCTACGTTATATGCCGAATCCATAACTACAATACTAAGATTCAATGCCTCTAAAGTTTCGGTGGCTTTTTCTATGCCTAAGCCACGCAAATCGGGCACAGCAATTGCTTGCCCGTGCCGGGTGTAGCTGCTCAAGCTCCACGATAAAATGCCGAGCAATACTGCCACTACCAATGCTGCAATTGCTATGTTGATGCCAATAATTTTCAGAAGGTTATTATTCATTATTGTTATTGAAAAAAAACGAAGAATGATTATTCAACAATTACTCCTTTTGCTACAAAAACTAATTCCTTTTTAGGCTCCTTAATGGCTTCAATTTCTTCTTTCGATTTGCCGGCATCTTCGGCATAGTGTTTCAACATTTCTACCGATGTGGTTTTTGTTTTTACTTCGCCTTCGGCCCAAAATGTTTTGCCTCCGGCATCTTTTGGAACAAAAAATCCGTAGTCTTTAAACGTTACTCGCATAGATTTACCATTACCTACATCGGCTGTCATCCAGCAACCTTTTACTTTACATACTTCGTTTATTTTGCCGGTAATTTTTACAGCCATTTTTTCTTTATCTCCAATCAAATCACTTAACTCATTTGTAGTTACTGCTCCTTGCTTTGTTATTTTTTCGCCAAAAGTATTGTTACTCTTTTTGTCTTTTTTCTTTCCTTTTTCATTTTGCGCTGGTGCGGCAAATGCGATTGCTGCAAGCAAAAAAATAGTAATGATTTTAATTGTCTGTTTCATGTATTTGAATTCTATATTACGAAAATAATATTCTGAAATAATAGAGTGGGTTTTTGAGTTGGGCGCGTAAATCCAAGTCTTCAAACATACTCATTATTGCATTGCGAAGATGCGGACTTCTGTTTGCTTTATTCACAACAAAGTTGAAAAGTGACGGGAAGTTTACCAGTTGTTGCAAGCGATAGCTCAATTGCAACTCATGCCACAATCGTTTGTAAACTGCCGAGTCGTATTGCTGATTGAAGGAAGCCGAAAAATTGTTTTGTTCTAAACATTTTGCTGCCTGCTCTGCGGCATACATTCCGCTGAACATGGCATTGCCAATGCCTTCTCCGGTAAAAGGGTCTATTAACATGGCGGCATCGCCACACAACAAAAAATTATCGCCCGATAGTTTCCTCTTTTTGGAGCCAAGCGGTAAGCCATAAAGTTTTATCCCATCAACCAATTCGGCATTTTTAAATCGAGCGCTGATAGATGGATTATTTTGAATAATCTGCTCAAACAGTTTTTTTAGATTGATGTTTTTGCTTTTTACTTTATCGGCTCTCATGCCTATGCCAACATTTGCTTCCCCATTAGGCAACGGAAAAATCCAGAAATATCCCGGCAATGCATCTTTAATAAAATGAAGTTCAATAAAATTTTCGGTGTCTAAGCCTGTTACATTTTTGTAGTAAGCACGCAGACCAAAACAGTTGTGTTGTGCTTCTGTACTTAGTGCTGCAATATCTTTTGCAAAAGTAGAGTAAGCACCATCGCAAGCTATGAATAGTTTTGCTTCAAATTGATTTTCGTTTTTGTCGGTTGCTGTTATGCCATTTGGGATTTTGTTGAAATGCCTTAACTCAACGTTCTCGATAAAAGTGATTAGTGGATTTGCTTTTATTTTTTCAATCAAATAGTTGTCGAAGTCTATTCGCTTGGCAATAAAGCCGGGTGCATATTTTCTTTTTTCAGGGTGTTGGGTAAAAGGAACGCGAAGTGCTTTGTCATTTGGCGCTACAAAAGTTACACCCCACGAGCCTATTGCATCTTTTCTTTCGGCAATTTCGGTTACAAAATGCTCGTCTAATTTTCGCAATACCTCTACCGTTTTCCCACTTAGTGCATCGCCACAAATTTTATCGCGTGGAAAAATCGCTTTGTCAATTACAGTAGATGCAATTCCTTTTTTTGCCAGAAACAAAGCTGTTGTAGCACCCGCAGGGCCAGCACCCGAAATTAAAATGTTAGCTGTGTGTTTGATAAAATGTTATATGGCGGTAAACATAAGCCACTCATTTGAATTGCTGCAAACTCTGATAATAAAAACACTTTTTTATTTTCGATTTTAGTGAATAGATATTGGCATCAAATAAAAGCGAAGTTGCCCTACTTTAAGTTTTGGGAACGAATGAGTAAAACATTTACCCTGCCTGGGTTTGATGGAGTTCC
>CAZYXR010000079.1:0-13346 GCA_964650845.1 uncultured Chitinophagaceae bacterium | reverse complement strand
CGCTCTTCAAACTGCCCGCGATATTTAGTGCCGGCAACCAATGCCGCCAAATCCAACATCACAATGCGTTTTCCAAACAACACACGGCTTACTTTCTTTTGAATAATACGCAATGCCAAACCTTCTACTACCGCTGTTTTACCTACACCCGGCTCGCCTATTAAAATTGGATTGTTCTTTTTTCTACGCGAAAGAATTTGCGACACGCGCTCAATTTCATTCTCACGACCTACTATTGGGTCAAGCGTTCCTTCTTCTGCCAAATGTGTTACATCTCTGCCAAAGTTGTCGAGCACTGGAGTTTTAGATTTGTTGTTGCCAGGCTTTTTACCTTGTGGCGGTTGATTGTAGCCACGGCTTTTTTCATCGTCAAACTCTTCGTCTGATGGTTCGTTGGGCATTTCAAATTTGATTCCGGAATTTTCCACTCCGCCATTTTCTTTCACCACTTCCAACTCGGCTTTAAACACATCATAATCTACATCTTGTTGTGCAAGCAATGCGGTAACGATGTTGTCTTTGTTTTTAAGTATAGAAAGCAAAAGATGTTCGGTTCCAATAACATCGCTTTTTAAAACCTTTGCCTCTAAAACAGTGATCTTTAAAATCTTTTCGGCTTGTTTAGTAAGCGGAATAGAATTGGGATTAAAAATACCTTTGGCGGTTTTATCTTTTATAGAATCTTCAATGATTTTACGAATCATAATCGGATCCATCTCTAAGCTGCGCAATGTTTTTATTGCCAGGCCATCGCCATCGCGAATCAAGCCCAACATCAAATGTTCTATTCCAATAAAATCGTGATTTAACCGCAAGGCTTCTTCGCGGCTATAGCCGATTACTTCTTTAACCTTCGGTGAAAATTTTGCTTCCATAGTTTCTCCTTTTCAATTTCTATACCAATAATGAGTTTGTGTCAATTTGTCGTTATTACGCATCATAGACGGCTGATTGGTAACAATAGTGTACGAATGTTTTTAAAAATATCAGAACTAACAAACGCTGCGAACTGTTTTTATTGTAAATAAAATAACACCTGTTGTTTGACAGCATTTTTTTTAAGACACCATAAAGATATTTGGCAAGCCGATACAGTAATTGCAAAAGGCTTTACCGCTAAAAACCTTACGGCTCGGCCAAAAACTTGGTGAACCACTTTCCACTATCTTTTACTGTTCTTTTTTGCGTATTAAAATCGGTGTGTACAATACCAAATCTTGGGCGGTAGCCTTCAGCCCATTCAAAGTTGTCCATAAAGCTCCAAATGAAATATCCTTTCACATTCGCGCCTTCGCGTTTGGCACGCAGCACGTTTTTTAAATAATCTTTTAGGAATTGAGTGCGCTTAACGTCATGAACGGAGTCGCCTTCTACCTTATCTGGAAACGCTGCGCCATTTTCGGTTACATAAATATTTTTGATGCCTTCGTAAGCAGCAAACTGCTTGATGATTCGGTAGATGCCTTCGGGGTAAACCTCCCAATTCATTTCTGTAACATCGCCCAGTTTTTTTGCCGGCACATTGATACCATTGATGATTGGCACAACACCTAAATACGATGCCACTAATCGCGAATAGTTTTGCACACCAATAAAATCAAAATCAAACTTCATGTTTGCTTCATCTTCGGGCTTCATGTGCTTTTCTATTTTGCGCAATGCTGACAACTCTTTTTTGGGATAGCCCAAGCCTAACACCGGCTCTATAAACAATCTATTCATCAAAGTATCTGCACGAACGGCAGCTTTCATATCTAATGGATGATCGGATTTTGCATCAATGGGCGAGCAAGAAAATGTAGTACCGATGTTGCCGTCTTTTACGGCACTTTTTAGCACCCTGCCGCCAACACCATGGCACAACGTGGCATGATGAGTTGCTTGATAAAAACTTTTAAAACCGAATATGCCGGGTGCGTGAATTCCCAACAAGTACCCACCGCCTACAAATGCCATTGGCTCATTAAACACCATCCAGTTTTTCACTCTGTCGCCAAAGTTTTTGGCACACAATGCAACATACTCTTCGAACCAACCCAGTATGTCTCTATTTGTCCAACCGCCTTTGTTTTGCAGTGCCTGTGGCAAATCCCAATGATAGCAGGTTATCCACGGTTCTACGCCTTCTTTCAAGCATTTATCTATTACTCGGTTGTAAAAGTCTATGCCTTTTTGGTTTGATGTGCCTGTGCCTTCGGGCAATACACGGCTCCATGCAATAGAAAAACGAGATGCCGGAATATTCATGCGTTTCATCAACTCAATATCACTTTCGTAATTGTGATAAAAGTCTGCAGCAACATCGCCATTTTCGCGTGTTTTAATTTTTCTTCCACCATTGCGATGGGTAAAATTATCCCAAATACTTTCGCCTTTACCGTCTATGTTCCACGCGCCTTCTATTTGATAAGATGCTGTGGCGGTGCCCCACACAAAGTCTTTACCAAAATCGCTTCGCCTTAATTCTTCATCGGCTAAAAATGATGCCAACAATCCTTTGGGCAACATTGCTCCCGCTCCTAATGCTGCTGTAATGCGCAACCATTCTTCTCTGGTCATTGTATTTGATGTTTATGTGTAATAAAAATTTGGTTGTGTGCTTTAACTAATAGAATTGCGAACCCTTTGTGTATAGTTTCTAATAGCCATGCGCAGTTCCACACCTTTTGCCACTTCTTCAAGAATGGCGATGGCTGCAAGCACATGTGTTAGTTGTTCGCCTTCATCTTTTCCTTCAATAAGTATTTCGGGTTTTTGCTCTTCGTACAAAGCATTTTCGGCTGCTTGCAGTTGTTGCAATGTATAAGTTTCGGCTAAAGATTTGATTACTGGCAGTTGCATTATTTTGTTGAATAGATTGAATGCAATAAACAACTTTTACAATCATGCAGAAGTGATTTTTTACCAATCTATCAATTTCAATTGAGCGAAACCTACCCCCGCCATCATTCAAAGCATGATAGCCATAAGCAGTGCATAAACAAATGTTGCTAAGGCATTGCGCTTTAGCAAGGGATCGAACTCTGCCGGATTTTGAATTTTATAAACACGAATACATGAAACCACAAAAGTTATAAATCCAACATACAATACCAATTGCTCGGAGAAACGTATTTGGGCAGCTATAAAAAAACAGCACATACAAAGTATTGCAAGTAAATTCAGCAGATAGAAATAGCACTTGGAGTTTGCAAAGCCTAAGCGCACAGCCATTGTAATTTTGCCTGCTTTTTCATCGCTTATTCTATCGCGCATGTTGTTAAGATGTAACACCGTTGTTGCCCATAAGCCAATTGCTGATGCCGGCAACAACAAAGTAACATTAAACGAATGTGCTTGCAGATAATAACTGCCACACACACCTACCAAACCAAAAAATACAAACACAAACAAATCGCCCAAGCCGTAATAACCATAAGGGTTTTTGCCTACGGTATATTTAATGGCTGCGGCAATGGCTGCAACACCCAATGCCAGAAAAAACAAACCCACTTCTACATTCAAATTGCGGGTAGCTTCTACAATTAGCCACACACCAGCCACGAGCGACAACACCACCGTTACTATAATACCAATTTTCATTTCGGCAAAAGATAACGCACCCGATTGTATTGCCCGCTGCGGACCAATTCTATCATTGTTATCGGTACCTTTTTGGCTATCGCCATAATCGTTGGCAAGATTCGATAACACCTGAAGCAAAAGCGTAGTAACAAAACACAATACCAATACTTTTATATTGAACTTTGCTGGCTCGTAAAACAACGCAAGCGAGCTGCCTGTAATAATAGATGAAAAGGCAAGTGGCAATGTGCGCAAACGGAAAGCATTTAACCACGCTTTAATCTTCAATTTCATTCAGCAAAGATTAAGATTTTTAGCACAAACAAGCCGCTATTGCGTTTGTTCTATTCATTTGCACAACATACATTACTTTTAGGCTAAAATAAAACTACAACTCATGCTGAATCAGGCACTCAAGTTTCTTGCTGCCACTTTCTTTGCCATTGCAATTGCCGTTCACATTTATGGATTGTTTTTTCCTTACAGTTCCGAATCTATTGTTTCGCACTTGGCACATATTTTAAGCTATTCGGTGTGCCTGTTTACTGTATTGAAACCCATAAAACGAGCGCATTTCATCTACTTTATTGCCGCTATGTATCCAATCTATTATCATGCAGGCTGCGCTCGCAGTGCCGATGGTTCATTCAATGCAATATGTGTATTTGTGGTATTGTTTATGACTGCAATAACCATTTGGATGTTTTACAACCATCGCTATGAAGCAAAATGAAACTGTTATATGGTCAATCCGCCATCAACGGTAATCACAGCACCCGAAACAAACCGCGCTTCGGCACCGGCAAGAAAAGCATAAACACTGGCAACGTCCTCGGGGGTGCCGAGTTTTTTTAGTGGCACTTTTTCGCGCATGGCTTCTATCACTTTTTCGGGCATAGTTTTTATCATATCGGTAGCAATAAAGCCAGGTGCAACAGCATTTACAGTGATGTTGTATTTGCCAAGTTCGCGGGCAAGGGTTTTGGTAAAAGCTATCACCCCGGCTTTGGTGGCGGCATAGTTTACTTGTCCATAATTGCCATACAAACCTACTATTGAAGAGGTGTTGATGATGCGCCCCGAATTGTTTTGAACCATTGCAGGCGAAACTGCTTTGCAGCAATTAAACACACCGGTAAGGTTTACATCCAGCACTTGCTGCCATTGCTCGTTTGTCATTTTTTGCAACGAAGCATCGCGTGTGATGCCTGCATTATTTATCAGCACATCAATAGTATTAAAGCGCAGCAGCGTTTCTTTTGTTGCCTGCGCCACGTCATCGGCATTGGCAACATTAGTTTTAATAAAAAAATACTGACTTTTGGGCAAATGCGATGGCGCAGGCTCGCCCAAATCCCAAATGGCAACATTTGCCCCTTCGCTCAAAAATTTTTGTACTGCCGCTGCTCCAATGCCCGAAGCACCTCCTGTTATTACAACATTTAAACCTTTAAAACGCATATCTATGTGTTATTGCCTTGTTTCTAATATCTAAATGCTGCCTATTACTCTGTAAATTTCTTTTCGGTTGGGGCATAGCGACCGTGAACAGAGGTAAACAACCTATCCCAGCGTATTTTATTCAACAACGAAGCATTGTAATCTAAGCTCAACCATATAAACCATGCCTTACCCACAATGTGATCTTCGGGTACAAAACCCCAAAAACGGCTGTCTTGCGAGTTATGGCGATTGTCGCCCATCATCCAAAAATAATCGTAAGCAAAAGTAAAGCTATCGGCTTCCTTGCCGTTGATGATAAACTTGTTGCCCACTCGCTCTACTGTATTGCCTTCGTAGTTGCGGATGCAACGCTCGTAGAAGGCAAAAGTGCTATCGTTTAATGGTATGGTTTTTCCTTTTTTAGGTATTTCGATGGGACCATAATTATCTATATTAAAATGCGAATAACGATGGCTATTTGGATACAGCGTCCAACCCATATCTTGTGTTTTATCGTAGCTCCACGGTTGCAATAACTTTACAAACGGATGTTTTGAAAATCTTTCGGCATCGGCTTTGCTCATTAAAATTACATAATGCCCGGGCTGCTCCAACTGCCCTCTTATTTCAATACCGTAATCTTTCATTTCTTCGGGCGAAATATTCCTATCGGCATTTGCTACCAACAAAAATGGAGTATTTAAACCGGTGGGTTGATAAGCCAAAGCATCGTTGATGTATAAAACACCTTCGCGCACTTCCAGTTTATCGCCCGGCAAGCCAACACAGCGCTTTATGTAATTCTCGCGCTTATCAACCGGGCGGGTAATAACCTTGTATTGTTGCCACACCGCAGCCCTGCCCATTTGCCTTTCTAAATCGTAATAGGGTTGTGCACTCTCAAACTCTTTTGTAACTGTATCGCCTGCCGGAAAATTAAACACTACCATATCGTTGCGTTTAATTTTTTCAAACGAAGGCAACTTCATGTAAGGCAACTTAATCAACTCGGAATACGCATTGGTGTTTAACACTGGTATGGTGTGATGAAAAAATGGTATTGCAAGCGGGGTCATAGGCACGCGCGCACCGTAGTGCATTTTGCTTACAAAAAGAAAATCGCCAATCAACAATGTTTTTTCCATAGAGCCGGTAGGAATGGTATAAGCCTCGGCAACAAATGTGCGAATCAACCAAGCCGCAACTACTGCAAACACAATTGCATCGGCCCACTCGCGCACCATGCTGCGGTGTATTTTAGCACCTCCCGGCCCCACCCAATTTTGTTTGCTTGTACCCAACCATATTAAATAGAAAGGGGCAAACAATACTGCCGCCACATGCTCTAAAAAGCCAAAACGGTTATAGGCGCTGCTCAACTCGGTAAGCTGCGAAGCAATGTAAAACAAGTTCACTCCCGGCACGAACATCATAAACGTCCACCACTGGGGCTTGTTAATCAGCCTTTGCCACTCGTTGCTGCACACCACAGGCACAAATGCCTTCCAGCCTTCTATACCATGCTTTTTGAAAATAAAATAAGTGCCGATGCGAATGCCCAGCATATAAAACAGAACAATGAATAGAAATATCATTTGTTGATGGAATTAATGAAAAATACTGTTGATACTTTTGCGCTGCGAACTAAGGAAAAATAAAATTCATACCGACAACTCAGATTGTTAGAGTTTACAAAAACTGCAGGCAGCACCCGCTTACCCTCAAAAAAAACATTCTATCCCTAAAACACCCCTTCTATCCCCAAAATTATAGCAGCAAACATATCGCTACACTTTTGCGCCCTATTAAATAGTTGAACATAAAAAGAGTTTACATTCAAGCAGTTTTAAAAACAGAAGTTGTTTAACCCATTGCTTGAGATTACTTGGCTTCGCAAGCAATGCTTGTAAAAACGCGCTTGTTTTCGCATAAATATACCGCCATTGCGAACAATAAACGAGTAAAGCAATCTCAAAAGTTTAAACAACTTCATAATCTGTTTTTATATGTTTGGTTTTTAGAGTTTTAATCTTTACCCACTTGCAAAATCCTTTAGTTTTTTTCTTGTTAATAGTATGCCATTGGGCAATTGCGAGCGATTTGGAGCCGAGGGCACAAGCTCGAAGAATAGACAGCCTGATGATTAAGTATGAAGCCAACTATGAGCAGGTAAACCAAGAAGCCGATGAACTATATGAACTGCTGAATACCAAATACACCACCAAAGAATATCTGGATATTAAGATTGGCGTAATGCTCCAAAAATCTATACTCCTTTCGCTAAAAGGTGCCGACCACAAAGCATTGGAATTAGCATTGAAAGCCTTAGACATTGCCGAAAAACATCAACTACCAAAACAAGCATTCAACAGTTGCTGGACAATAGCCCTTATGTACGAAATAGGAGCCGATTACCCACACTGCCGCAAATACCTAAACCAAGCACAAAGCATCTACCAAACACACCACCTCGATAGCGTGTATAGCGTTTATTGCATTCGCCTCTCATCTTACTACCTTTTTGTGCAAAAACCCGACTCAGCCTTACTCTTTGCCTACAAAGCCTTAGACTATGCCCAAAAATACGACAACGAAAGAGAGATTCGCGATGCCCACCTGCTATTGGGCGCATTGCTTTCTAAAACCAATTACCCGCAAGCCATAAAACACAAATCGCTTGCCGCACAAAATTTTATTGCCATCAACGACTATTCCTCGGCAGCAATTCAATACTCGGTAGCGGCATCAATACTGCTAAAACACAAGCAAATAGAAGCAGCCTTTAAATACAGCGACTCTGCCATTGCGCTGCTAAAAACAACCGGAGTACACATTAATGGCGAGGTGTTCAAAATAAGAAGTAAACTTTTTGAAGCCACCGGAAACATAGATTCGGCTTACTACAACTTTCTTAAATACCACGATGAATACGTCATCTTCCACAACAAAATGGAAAGCGCCAAAATAAAACAGGTAAGCGAGCAATATCAAAACGACAAAAAAGAGATAATCATAAACGACAAAAACCAACAACTCACCCTCATCATCATCTTTCTCACCATCATTATCATAGCAGCAATACTGCTGTATCTAAGCAAGCGAAAAATAAGCCGCCAAAACAAAATCATCCATCAACAATTAGGCGAACTCACCAAAACCTTAGAACAAAAACAAGTGCTGCTTGCCGAACTGCAACACCGCGTAAAAAACAACTTGCAACACGTTATCAGCATTCTCGAAATACAAAAAGAATCGGTCAACTTCAATAACATAGACGAACTCATCAGAGGAAATCAAAACCGCATACACTCCATGGCATTGCTACACAAAAAACTAAATGTAGCCGAGCATGTAAACGATGTGGACCTAAAAAAATACATCACCGAACTTGCCGAACTCGTAAAAGACTCTTACGACAACCACCACAAAAAAATAAGCCTCCACATCCAGTGCAGCATCGAAACCACCACCATTGAAAAAGCACTGCCCATAGGCCTCATAATTGTAGAGCTGGTAAGCAACAGTATGAAACACGCTTTTAAAAAACGCAACATCGGAATTATCAATATCGAACTATCAAAAAACCGCGCCACCGCACAAAACAATCTATACTATGCCGACAATGGCGAGGGCTTCGACTTTAATAAAACCGGCACAAAAGGCTTGGGAATGGAAATAATAAAAGGCCTTATTGACCAATTAGACGGAACAGTAGAAAGCAACTACAACAACGGATTTGAACTAACAGTGTACTTTCAATAACATGGAGCAAAAAACAATTTTATTGGTAGAAGACAACTTCCTTAACAGGCGGCTCACCAAAAAAGTATTAACCGGAAACAACTACCATGTAGTAGAGGCAAAAAATGCCAAAGAAGCATTGGAACAACTAAAAAAAGAACCCATCGCACTTGCCATACTCGACATCAACCTTGGCGAAAACGAACAAGACGGCATCACCCTTGCGCAACACATCAAAAACGAATTTTCAGTCCCTTTCATCTACCTCACAGCCTACGAAAACCCCGAAATAATTGGGCAAGCCGTTTCTACCTTGCCCTACTCCTACCTCACAAAACCATTTAAAAACACCGACCTCATCGCCTCCATCGAAATCGCCATCAGGCAATCGTTCGATTCAAAAAAACGAAAACCATTTATACATGTAAAAGATGGCGAATACCATGTAGAACTACCATTGCACGAAATAGACTACATAGAATCTGACGGCAACTACCTGCTATTTTACAGCAACAACAAAACCTACAAACTGCGCTCCACCATTATTAAAATACTGGAAGAACTCCCCGTTTCTTCATTTATACAAACACACCGCGCATACCTTGTAAACAAAAAAAGAATTCAAAAATTCAACGGCAAAAACGTGATTGTTGGCGGTATGGAAATCCCTGTTTCAGGAAATTATACAGAAGCGATAAAACTCCTGCACTAACACTCCTCCAATGCCATTACGCCAAGGGTGTTAAATCAATATAGCTATAGTGAACATCAGCACAACACAAGATTGCTTCGTTCCTCGCAGTTACGCAGTCGTTTTGGTAATGGTCGGTCGTTATTGCGAACGAGGCACGAGTGAAGCAATCGCCATTACTGCCATTATTCATTCCATTCTCTTAACATCATTTCCCGTCCCTCCTCCTTCCGAAAAAAGTCTGCATTTTCTATCGTTTGCTGCCATCTATCCCTAAAAAACGCATTCTATCCCCAAAAAATCCAGTGTACAAAAAAGAGGAATACACTTGCTTCAGCAAACAGATGCAACAAAAGCAGATAGATATGAGAGTTAAGAGATGGCTTCGTACCTCGCCATGACGAGTCCGTCATTGCGACCGCGAGGAACGAAGCGGGAAGCAATCTCGGCTGCTTCTTGATTCTTGGCTCTTGGCTCTTGATTCTAACATCTAAAATCTAAACAAAATAAACCCCGGTAGCCGAAAAGGGGATTACAGAGTAGGCAAAAAACAAAATACATGAAAATTAAATTACTTACACTGATTGCTATGCTGATAGCAGGTATTTCGGGCAAAGCCCAAATTCCGCAGCTCGACCCCTCCTATCCGAATTTTAACGGAGCAATAAACGCCACAGTCTTAGACGATGTAAATGGCATTTTATATGTAGGCGGGGCATTTACTAATGCCGGGTACGAGTCAGCACCCTGCGGCACACCGCTGGATGCTGCCACTGCCCTTCCCGATTTGAATTTTGCCAGCCCTAACGGTACCGTAAATACAGCAGTGCCAGACGGCAGCGGAGGTTGGTACATCGGGGGACATTTCACACAGGTGGGCGGGCAAACCCGCAACCGCCTTGCACAGATTGACGCTTCGGGCAGTGTTACAGCATGGAATCCCAATGCTGATGCTTATATCAACACCCTTGTCGTATCGGGCAGCATAGTTTATGCAGGGGGAAACTTCACCACCATTGGGGGGCAAACCCGTAACCGTATTGCCGCTTTAGATGCCACCACCGGCAATGCCACCGCGTGGAATCCTAATGCCAATGTTTGGGTTAGCGCTATTGCCTTATCGGGCAACATTGTTTACGCAGGGGGCGACTTCACCACCATTGGTGGCGCTGCCCGCAGCCGCATTGCAGCTTTAGATGCCACTACCGGCAATGCCACTGCGTGGAATCCCGGTGCGAATGGCTTTGTATTTAGCCTTGCCGTGGCCGGTAGCACAGTATATGCAGGGGGTACTTTCACCGCCATTGGGGGAGTAGCCCGCAATCGTATTGCCGCTTTGGATGCCACTGTAAACACCAATAACGCCACAGCGTGGAATCCCGATGCAAACAACGCTGTCAATGCCATTTCACTATCGGGCAGCACAATATATGCAGGAGGTACTTTTACCTCTATTGGAGGCACAACACGCAACTACATTGCCGCACTGGATGTCACCACCGGCACCGCCACCTCATGGAACCCCAATCCAAACAACTTTATCAATGCTACTGCCGTGTCGGGCAGCACTGTATATGCCGGAGGTGCTTTCACTACTATTGGAGGAGTAACCCGCAACCGTATTGCCGCCATTGATATTAACACCAAAACACTTACCGAATGGAATCCCAATGCAAGCAGTATTATCAATGCCATTGCCTTATCAGGCAACACGGTATATGCCGGGGGAGAATTCATCAGCATAGGCGGACAAACCCGCAGCCGCATTGCCGCATTAGATGCCACAACCAACACCAACAATGCCACAGCATGGAATCCCGGTGCAGATAACTATATCCGTACCCTTACCGTATCGGGCAGCATAGTTTATGCCGGGGGCGACTTCACCACCATTGGGGGGCAAACCCGTTTCTACATTGCAGCTTTAGATGCCACAACAAACACCAACAACGCTACAGCGTGGAATCCCGGTGCGAATGGCTTTATCCGTACTCTTGCCGTATCGGGCAGCACAGTATATGCCGGAGGAAACTTCACCACCATTGGGGGGCAAACCCGTAACTACATTGCCGCATTAGATGCCACTACCGGCAATGCCACCGCATGGAATCCTAATGCTAATAACTATATCAGTACCCTTGCTGTATCGGGCAGCACGATATATGCAGGGGGGCAATTTTCTTCCATTGGCGGGCAAAGCCGCAGCCGCATTGCAGCACTGGATGCAAGCACAGGCAACGCCACCGCATGGAATCCGAGTATCGGTAATACTGTATTTGCCCTTGCAGTAAGTGGCACTACGGTGTATGCCGGAGGAGTTTTTGTCAGTATAGGCATCCAGCCCCGCAATCGCATTGCCGCTTTGGATGCTACTGTAAACACCAACAACGCTACTGCATGGAACCCCGGTGCCGACAACGCTGTTACTGCATTTGCCGTATCTGCAAACAAGTTGTATGCAGGAGGTTCTTTCACCACCATAGATGGACAAGCAAAGCTACGTTTAGCAGTGTTTAATATACTTACGCATACTTGGACGGGAGGAACTTCTACCGCCTGGGCTACAGGCAGCAACTGGAACACAGGCACAGCACCCACTGCCACCGATGATGTAATAATCTCCGATGTAGCCAACAAGCCTGTCATCAGCACCGCAGCGACCGTAAAAAACATCACCATAGAAAGCGGAGCTGCATTAACAATTGACGCCAATGCGTCTCTTACCACAAACAAAGTGCTTACCAACAACGGTACGGTTACGGTAAAAAGTGGTGGCGCTTTGGTTCAAAAAAGCAGCAGCACCCTTGCCGGCAGCGGTACATATAATATAGAAAGAAGCATTCCGGGCGGGGTATCCTTTATCAGTTCACCCATCAATAATGAAACGGCAAACGGTTTCGGCATCACACCATCGGGCAGCAATGGCGGGCAGGTAAAACCAAGCCCCACCAACCCTTGCAATAAAGATAGCGTAGCACACAACTCGCCTTATGGTAATCTTTTAGAACTAAGGGAAAACGCCACAGTGCTAAACAACTGTGTGCAATCTTTATGGTTTGTAAAATCATCTGGTAGCCTGCAAAACGGTAGAGGTTATTCTTTAAATAATGCCGCAAAAACGCTCGTGTATAGCGGCACCGTAAACAACGGCACTGTTACTTACAGTGGCTTAACCCGCAAGAGCGGCAATATCTTAGACAGCGATGGTTCTAACCCAACTATGGGCTGGCACTTGGTGGGCAACCCATATCCAAGTCCCATAACATTATTGGGCAGCGACCTTACTCCACTCGGTTTTGACGCACAGATACAACGCTACAATGCAGGCACTTGGGTAGCTAACGACCCACTAAACCCCACAACTATTGCCGTAGGGCAGGGCTTTCAAATCCGCAAAACAAATGTGGGTGGCTCGGCAGATTTTGTTTTAAACAACAACTTCCGCACAGTTGGCAACCCTGCTTTCTACAAAACTGGCGAACGCGAACAATACTTAAACATCACACTTGCCAATGCCACACATACCGATAAAACCATGGTGTACTTTATGGATGACGCTACCGATGGTTTTGATGCAGCTTACGATGCCAACCGCCTGGCCGATGATGCAAAACTGCCTATGCTTTACACCCTTGTGGGTAGCGAGCGCACAAGCTACAATGCTTTGCCAACAATGAATGCTGGCGAAAACAAAGCTGTGCCGCTTTCGGTTAGAACCAATATTGACGAAAACTACACACTTGCTTTTAATGATGTAAGTACCTTGCAGGCAACAGTTTTGTTAGAAGATTTGAAGCTGAACACCACAACTGCCGTAACCGAAGGTTCAACATACGCCTTCACCACTACCGCAGGTGATAATCGCGACAGGTTTATTTTACACTTTAATGCGAATGTAGTTTCGGGA
>CAZYXR010000078.1:0-13349 GCA_964650845.1 uncultured Chitinophagaceae bacterium | reverse complement strand
TTCCATTTTTTTATATTCGCTAAAGCGTTGCATTAGAAACTTGAATCCGCCTAGGACGACCACGCATCAAGTTGCCATTGGGCGAAAAAGTGCAGGAACTAAGACAACCATTTTTGCGGATAGCAGACAACTGAAAGTTGAACTTGAAAAAAGACCGTTTTTTAAAGACAAATTTGCTAACGCACAAGCAAGCACATTTGTTTTTCTCAACGCACAGCCGACACGCATAAAAAACAAAAAAGCTTGCTTTATCCCACCGCACCCAAGCCCACCCGTTTTTTGAATAAAATATGGATATTATACAAACATTTTGTATCTTTGCATCGTTCTTATTTGGATAAAATACAACCATCTTATGGATAAATTCGTTCAGAAACTCAATTTTGACTTTGCCACAAACCAAAGAGTATTACAACTCATTGGCTACATTGACGGCTTTAAGGGCAAATGGAATATCGTTGAAAACAAGGAAAACCGCTATTTGAAAGAATTGCGAAAAATTGCGACTATCGAAAGCATTGGTTCTTCAACAAGAATTGAAGGTGCTACGCTGACCGATAAAGAAGTACGAGAACTTCTCAACGATATTAAAATCACCAAACTCAAAACCCGCGATGAACAAGAGGTAATTGGCTATTACGAAGTATTGGAACTCGTTTACGACAATTTTTTTGACATTAAATTTTCTGAAAGCTATATCAAGCAACTGCATCAACTATTGCTAAAATACAGCAGTAAAGACGAACGACACAGAGGTACTTACAAAAACTTACCAAATAAAGTAGTAGCTACTTATCCGACAGGCGAACAACGCACCATTTTTGCGACAACAGAACCTGCATTAGTTGAAGGTGAAATGCGTGAACTCATTGATTGGACGAACGAACAATTTGAACAAAAAAACATTCATCAGTTAATTGTAATCGGAAATTTCATCTACGATTTTTTGAGCATACACCCTTTTCAAGACGGTAACGGCAGACTCTCAAGATTACTTACAACGCTTTGTTTGTTGCAAAACGACTACGCTTTCATTCAATACATTTCTTTTGAAAACCATATTGAGCAAAACAAAAAAGAATATTACGAAGCGTTGATGACAGGACAGAAAAACAGAGGAACGGAAAACGAACGCATTGACAAATGGTTACTATTCTTTTTGGAAAGTTTGAAAACGCTTACTCAAAAATTGGAACAGAAATATGATGTGTTCAAATCGAAAGGCGGCTACTTGAACGAACGTCAAAAGCAAATCAGAGATTTTATCATAGACAATCAACCAATTAAAGTAAGTGATTTAGCAAAGCAATTTCCCGACATTCAATTAAGCACATTAAAAAAAGATTTACAATATCTGCGAGACGAACAAGTGCTTACAATGATTGGCAAAGGGAAAGGTAGTGTTTATTTAATAACGAAGGTGTAATAAATGGAAGGTTCAGCATCACAGGCGGGTTTGTACTATCAAAACAATGTTGCGGCATTGAAGATAATTGATTGCTTATTTTTCAATACCGACATCACACATATTCGTTTAGAAAATTACGATAAAGGACATCATAAAGGGAAAAATTTCCTTTACTCATCATTTCAAACTAACCTTTTAAGAGAATTGTATGAAAATGAAGATTCAGAAACTGAAATTCAAGATGACCTTTATGCCGATTTAATTTCAAAAGATTTGGGCAATTACAACACAGATGAAGAAGGTGCAGTTCACCGCAGATACAACATCAACACTAACTTTGATACAATTGAGATTCAATCGCCATATTACAACGAAACAAAGGAGAGTATAAATCGAATATTCAATACAAAGATTAAGCAAGGTTGTTTTGAAGATGGTTTCGTTGATGAAATTAAATCAAGGTTTCGTATTTATGACCCTTCAAAATTGCTTTACAAAATTAAGCAACGTCCAAATTACATCAACTGGTTGCCGAAAGATATTTCAGAAAGTGATTTTATAGGATTTAATGATTTTGATGATTTAGTCAAACAATTTACCGAAAGAGAATCTGATTATTTGACATTAGTTGAAATAGGAAATCAACGACCCGATAAACTATGCCGTAAACTTTATGGAGACAGCAATTTCAGTGCATATAGCAATCTAAAAAAACGTTTATATAGTGAGGTACTGGATGCACTTAGCATTGATATTGTGCAGGTAGAAAACCAAACCAGTTTTTTTGAGATGCGTGTTGCAGCCACTTCTCACCTTCGCAATGCTTATATGCTTTGGCAACAAAAGTTGCATCAACTTGCATTAAGTGAATTTCAAATCGCATTAAAGTATGCCCTTCAATCACTGGATGTTTACATGCTTGCTCACATTCGTCATCAGATAATAGTGTTGAGCTCATTTAATGTAGAAACATTGCCTGATATTACCCTGCATCACAAGGAAATTAATCAATACTTTGAGCACATTCCTTTCCTGAATGATTTATGCCTGCTTTATTATAAAGTTAGATATGCAGAACACTTTGCATCTACCGAAATAGAAATCAAAAGACTTTATCTGGAAGCATTAGCAACACACCAACAAATGGAGTTGCAAGTAAAAAACAAGGAAGTGCAACTTTTAGTTCTAAACGGTTTGATACACTGTTACGAAAAATTGGAGATGAAAGATGAACTTAGCAAAACCATTAAAAGATACTTAGATACATCTAAGCCTTTAGTTAAATCAGCCACCAAAGATTTTATTGCCAAAAGAAAAATGCTGGAAGCAAAATATCAGGAACTAAGTAAGAACTTCATCAGGGAAAACAAAATTTTAAAAGATAAAGACTTGATGGAATTTTCTTCCAACAACCAAAATTCAGTTCTTTCAAAACTCAGACTCCGTAAGCAATTTAGAGCAAAAGTGAAGTTGATGTAAAAAGTATATTTTAGGAAAGCAGCATTGATATTTTTCTCATTGCATACTTTTCGGCTGATATTCGTTTTACATTTCAGATGCACAAACGCTTCAAAACATTTCTTGCAATTATTTTAGTTCTCGCAGCAATGCTTGCGCTGCAGCATGTTGTTTTTCCATTGCCCGAATCGCCATCTTACTCTAAAATTATTTATGATAGGAAAGGTGAAGTTGTTCATGCCTTTTTATCGCCCGATGATAAGTGGCGGTTTAAAACAGAGTTGAAAGAAATTTCACCACTGCTCAAAAAAGCATTGTTGGAAAAAGAAGATAAATACTTCTATTATCATCCGGGCATCAATCCAGCTTCGATGCTTCGCGCATTGGTAAAAAATGTTTTTAAACTAAAACGCACATCAGGCGCATCCACCATAACCATGCAGGTAGCGCGCATGATAGAACCCAAGCGCAGAACGTATTTCAACAAGGCAATTGAAATCTTCCGCGCCTTTCAGTTAGAATGCAAATATTCTAAAGATGAAATCTTTCAATTGTATATCAATCTCGTTCCTTATGGCGGAAACATCGAGGGCATAAAATCGGCATCACTAATTTTTTTCAACAAGTCGCCCGATCATCTAAGCCTGGCAGAAATTACGGCACTGTCTGTAATTCCCAATCGCCCTTCTTCATTAAAGTTGAGTGTAAACAATGATACCATTGTAACGGCACGAAATAAATGGTTGAAATATTTTCTTGAATCAAGAACTTTCGGCAACAATGAAATCAATGATGCCATCAATGAACCATTAACCGCCCGCAGAAATCTACTGCCAAGATTTGCTCCGCACTTTTCGCTGCGCATAAAAAATTCGGATGCTGAAAACATCAGCACCACCATTGACTTAGAAACACAGCGCAAAGCCGAAAAAATAGTTGCCGACTATGCACAGCAATTACACATTTATGGCATTCAAAATGCGGCCGTTTTGGTGCTTGACAATGCTGCGCACGAAGTAATTGCATACGTTGGCTCGGCAGATTTTGGCAACACCACCGATGGCGGACAAGTGGACGGCATTCGCGCCATACGGCAGCCGGGCAGCACTCTAAAACCCTTGCTTTACGGCTTGTGTTTCAACCATGGCATATTAACCCCAAAAACGGTAATTGCCGATGTACCCACAAACTTTGACGGCTACTATCCCGAAAATTACGACAGCAAATTTCGAGGGGCTGTTACAGTGCGCCACGCGCTCGAAAACTCTTTGAATATTCCAGCAGTAAAGGCGTTGAATTTATTGGGTAAGGAAAAACTGATTTGGCAATTAGAAAAATGCCGTTTCGGACAAATTAAAAGAGATGAAAAGAAACTGGGGCTCTCTATGATTTTGGGTGGCTGCGGTGTTACACTCGAAGAAATGACATCGCTTTTTTCAGCCATTGCAAACAACGGAGTTTATGCACCTGCCAACTTTTTGCAGCATCAAAAACGTGGCGTTCAAGACACTATTCTCTCTGCATCTTCATCATTTATGCTTACCGAAATATTATCGCAAATCGCCCGCCCCGACTTGCCCACCAACTGGGAAGGCAGCACAAAACTTCCGCGTATTGCATGGAAGACAGGGACGAGTTACGGCAGGCGCGATGCGTGGAGCATTGGCTTTAATAAGCGATTTACAATAGGTGTGTGGGTAGGCAACTTTAGTGGCGCAGGCGTGCCCGAGTTAAATGGCGCAGCCGTTGCTACACCTTTGTTGTTCCAGTTGTTTAATACTATTGATTACAACTCGCCAAACGAATGGTATGCCATGCCTCGCGATTGCGGAATTCGCAGTGTGTGCAGCGAAACTGGTTTAACTCCCAATCATTTTTGCGAGAGCATTGTGAATGATTATTTTATTCCGTTAATATCTTCCAACAAAATTTGCCAGCATAAAAAGGATGTTGCAGTGGATGCAAAAGAGCAATTCTCTTACTGCACGCATTGCCTGCCCGAAAACGGATACCAGCGAAAATGGTACACATCGCCAACACCCGAACTACAATTTTGGTTTGAAGAAAATAACATACCCTACAATAAAGTGCCACCACACAACCCCGATTGCGAAAGAATTTCGGAAGCTGGCGCACCCAAAATAGTTTCGCCTGTAAACAACAATGAATATCTTTTAGAAAAACAAAACCCCGAGCCACTGCAATTAAGTTGCCAAACCGATGCCGAAGTGAGCCATGTATTTTGGTTCATCAACAATAAATTATTGCGTAAAGCAAAAGCAAACGAAAAAATATTTTTTACCCCTGCCGAAGGCACAGTAAAAATTTCGTGCACCGATGATAAGGCACGAAATACTGATGTTTGGATAAAAGTGAGGTATGTGAAGCTGTAACTACCTTCATTTCTTAGCCCTCAAGTACACACTACCCAAAGGCTTTCTCATTTCTACTTCATACAGCGCACCATCGCGGTAGCGGTAGATGTTGGTTACATCATTCGTTTTGTTGGTGTATTCGCCAGGGGCAGTTTTTGCAAACATTGAAAACACACCCATTCTTTCCGAAAAAACACTTTTTTGGTTTACAGGCTCCGAGAAATACAACTCCATTGACGAAAAAGTGATTGGCTGTGTTACATGCAGAATTTCGGCCTCCTTTTTTATTAAATAGCCTTGAGCATCTTTTACAATTTCGGTAATTGCCAATGCGCCATTTGTAACTACGCGGCAAAGCGAGGTATAAAGTTTTCCGCTTAAATATGTTGCATCAAATTCCATATCGCTGCTGCGCTGTGTAAACAATACTTTTGCACGCGAAACGCTTTTTAAGCGATAGTTACATTTTCCCGCTCCATCATCGGTTTTTACAACATTGGTTTCGCCAATTACATTGCCGAGCAACACAATATCGAAACTCTTTTTTTGAGCAAACCCTGAGTGAAAAACAAGTAAGATGAGGCTAACAAAGCAAGCGCGAATCACAGTTTGCGAATATAAGTATCGCAGCCATTTTTACATACAATTACATTAAATAAAAAAAACATTTACGTTTGTAGGAAAAGCAATACCCATGAACGATGACAAAATAATCTTCTCCGAAAAGGTTGCGGCAGGCAAGCGCACTTATTTTATTGACTTGAAAGAAAACCGCCAAGGCGACAAACTTTTAAAAATAACCGAAAGCAAAAAAGACAATGGCGATTTTGTGCGCCACAGCATATTGATTTTTCAAGAAGACTTTGAAAAAATTTTCGAGGCTTTAGAAAAAGTAAAAAAGGAAATAAAATAACCTCTTAGGTTTTTTGTTTTTTCTTGCGGGCTGCCGGAAAAAGTACATTATTCAATATCAATCGGTATCCCGGGCTATTGGGATGCAAATCTAAGTTGGTGGGTGGGTCGCCTACTAAATGCTGGTAATCTTCGGGGTCGTGACCGCCATAAAAACTCCACATTCCTTTGCCATATTCGCCATGAATGTACTTTGCTTCATCGTAGGTTTTGTTTTGCCCCATTACCAACGAACTGCTTTTAACGTTCTTCTTTTTAAAAGCGGTGGTTTGCCCCAAAAAACCTTTCACAGTTTTTGTGTGGTTTTGCGTGAGCATAGTTGGCACAGGATCCCATTTTGCACTAAAATCAAACAAGGTGAAATAATCTAAATCTTTTGGTACTTGCCTGCCAAATTGCGCGTCAATATCGCTGTATTCATATTCGTAAGGATTGGTGCGCAATTGAAATTTTTCAAACGCAAAACATTTATCGTACTCCAACTTTTGCTGTGCGTGCGGGTCTTGCCCATCGCCATCATACATCACATCGCAGATGTCGGTATTTTCGGCTGCAAGGGCAATATCATAACTATCGGTAGCGCTGCACATGGCAAACATAAAACCACCCCCAAACACAAAATTTTTTATAGCCTGCGACACCGCCAATTTAAGCTTACTTACTTTACTAAAACCTCTGCGGGTTGCAATAGCTTCTAAATCGCTTACTTGCTGTTTATACCATTCGGCACCGTTATACATGCCGTAAAACTTACCGTATTGGCCTGTAAAATCTTCGTGATGCAAATGCAGCCAATCGTATAGATTCAGCTTGCCGTCCAAAATTTCATCATCATATACAATCTCGTAAGGAATTTCGGCATAGGTTAAAACCAAGGTAACAGCATCATCCCAAGGCAGCTTCCCTTTTGGCGAATACACGGCAATTTTGGGCGCTTTCTCTAATTTCACCACATCCATATTTGCCTCGGGGTTAGCAATTTCGCTAAGAATACCTGTGTACTGCCCATCGGCAATTACTTCGTATGATACACCCCGAATTTTACATTCATCTTCAATAGGCTTGGCATAAGGTGTAGAAAAACTTCCCCCGCGATAATTCAACAACCAATCGGCCTCTACACCTTGCTTTAATGTCCAGTAAGCAATGCCATACGCCTTCATGTGATTTTTTTGAACCAAATCCATTGGAATTAAAATGCGTGCAGCAAAAAGTGTGTTGCTCAAAAACAAGATTGCACTAAAAAGAAAAAAATTAAGATGCTTCATATTTTGTGGTAAAGATATACAAATGATATTGGCTTGAATTGCATGAATACTTAGTTAAGAAAAATTCGGTTTAAGTTTGCCGCAATGCGCATCGGTTTATTTTTCGGTTCTTTTAATCCTGTTCACAACGGGCATTTAATTATTGCCAGTTATATTGGTGAAACTACCAATCTGGATCAAGTGTGGTTTGTGGTAAGTCCACAAAATCCTTTTAAACAAAAAGATACACTACTGAATGAATACGATAGGCTTCATTTGGTACAATTGGGTATTGGCGATAATCCAAAATTACGCGCCAGCGATATAGAGTTTAAGTTGCCCAAGCCTTCTTATACCATTGATACACTTGCTTATTTGAAAGAGAAATTTCCGCAACACAATTTTGCTTTGATAATGGGCAGCGACAATTTGCAATCGTTTCACAAGTGGAAGAATTATGAAATGATATTGAACAACCACGAGGTTTTCGTTTACAAACGCAGAGGGTTTGAAGGTCATCAGTTAGCGCGCAGCGAAAACGTGCATATTCTCGATGTGCCGCTGTTAGAAATTTCGGCTTCGTTTATTCGAGAAAACATAGGTAAAAAAGTTTCTATGCAATATTTTTTACCCGAAAAAGTATGGAACTACATTGCCGAAAGCAGTTTGTATAAATAGCCTTTGTTTAAATTTTTGCTTGAGATTACTTCGCTCTGCAAGCTAAGCCCGTAGTTTATTGCTTTACTTTTCCTGCCACAAAATCAGTAATGTAGTAATATGCAATTATTATCAACCCTACACTAAAAAACGCTATCGACACAGGGCGAATGCTATCATCAAAATAGAATTCACCAATCATCCACGAAATGTTTGCGCATATCCAACAGCAAATAGCCAAATTATGAAATAACTCGGCTCGCAAATGCCTCCAGCGCCACGTAATCGCAATTGCAACAAGCAATGTAGGCAGAATCATAATTACACCACCGATTTTAAAATCGAGCACCCAAAAAGTGTCTTTGACCAACCAAAGTACTATATGCAGGTTTTCCTGTTTTCTAATATCCCGAACTTCATTATGTAGCATAGCGCAAAGGAGAATAATTTGCCGAACCACCGGCATCAAATTTTAAAGTTTGTAATAAAGCGTAGCTATCAACAAGAACAAATTGTATAGTTTCGCCGCATGTCCGAAAAAATAAAATCAATCATTGCAGCTTCCATTGCGGTAAAACAGCAGTTGTTGCAAAACGAAGCAATAATTGAACGATTGAAAACCGTTACCGATGTTATTACCCATGCATTTGCAGCAGGCAACAAAGTTTTGTTTTGTGGCAATGGCGGCAGCGCGGCAGATGCGCAACATCTGGCAGCCGAGTTTACGGGGCGTTTTTACAGCGACCGCAACCCGCTTCCATCTGAAGCATTGCATGTAAACACCTCGTTTTTAACCGCAGTGGCCAACGATTACAGCTACGATCAAATCTATGAACGCGCCATAAAAGCACATGGCAAATCGGGCGATGTGTTGGTAGCAATTTCTACCAGCGGCAACTCTAAAAACTGCCTATTGGCAATGCAGGAAGCAAAGCGTAGAAACATGACGGTGATTGCGTTTACTGGCGATAGTGGCGGCAAAATGAAAGACGATTGCGACTACTTGTTTAACGTGCCCAGCAATGACACACCACGCATTCAAGAGTCGCATATTTTAATTGGCCACATTTTGTGCGAATTGGTAGAAGAAAACCTTGTAAAAAGTAAATTCATTTAATCGCATCGGCTTGGAACTCTCTCCTAATCTTGCATTAAAAAAAGCAATAATTCTTGCCGGAGGCATGGGCACACGTTTGCAAAGTGTGGTTGCCGATGTGCCCAAACCAATGGCTCCTGTTGGCGGCAAACCTTTTTTGCATTATCAGTTTCTGTTTCTTAAAAAACACGGCATCCAAAATGTAGTGCTTTCGGTAGGCTACAAAGCCGAGGTAATACGAAACTATTTTGCAAACCGCTACGAAAATATCAATATTGAATATTGTGTTGAGCAACATCCTTTGGGCACCGGTGGTGGCATTAAACAGGCATTGCAACTGTGTAACGAAGATAGTTTTGTGTTGAATGGCGACACATTTTTTGATATTGATTTGACTCAACTTTTCGCAACTCATATCAACGCAAATGCCGATGCCACACTGGCACTTTCGCACGAAAAAAACTTTGATAGATACGGCACCGTGCAGTTCGATGAACAACAAAGAATTACCGCATTTAAGGAAAAAAAGTTTCTGACCGAGGGGTGGATAAATGGCGGCATTTATTTCTTGAACAAAGATATTTTTCAAAAAATAGAAACGCTGCATCACATCAATCTACCCCAGCGCTTTTCGTTTGAAACCGAAGTGCTGGAAAAAGAAATTAAGCAACTAAACATCAATGCGAGCCTTCACCGCAGTTATTTTATTGACATTGGCATACCCGATGATTACCAACGCGCCAACATCCAATTTCCCGATATGTTTTAAATCATTTTTGTGCATCAAAATGATTTCTTAATGTTACAACCATGTTATCAAAAAAATCGAAATATGCTATTAAGGCGCTGTTGTATCTCGGCAGGCAAAAGGGGCACGAGAGAGTTTTGATAAGTAACATTGCTGAACAAGAACATATTCCAAAAAAATTTTTAGAAGCTATTTTACTTGAATTGCGCAATGCAGGTTTTTTGGGCAGCAAAAAAGGAAAAGGTGGCGGCTACTATTTAGTTAAACCGGCATCCGAAATCAATCTTGCTGATGTTATTCGCATTTACGATGGCGCAATTGCTTTAGTGCCTTGTGCTACCTACAAATTTTACGAAGCCTGCGATGAATGCGAAGACGAGGCTACATGCGCCATTCGCGATGTTTTTAAACAACTGCGCGATGTAAGTGTGAGTTTTTTAAAAACAAATACACTGGAAGAGCTGCTGGATAAAGAGAAAAATCTAAAAATCAGAAATTCGCAAAACACCGATAAATAAAAAAAGGGAAACCCATCGTAATGAGTTTCCCTTTTTTGCAAAACTATATCTTGTCTTAAAGAACAGCGTCTTTAAAACTCACTTGTGCCTTTTGAATTTTAATTGCAAAAGTTTCAGGGTTTAAAATTTGACCTACTGCTTTAAATTGTAGGAACTTTTGACGCATCAATTTTTTCAATTCTGGGTCTGAAATCTTATTAACGTTTGCTGCAAGCGTAGCACACTGATCGAAAACCTGAGTTTTAGCGGTTTTATAGTACTCTTCAAACGCTTTTACATCAGCTTTTTCTGGTACTTGCTGCCCTGTGGCGTCAGTTACTGTACCAATTGTTGGCGCTGCTTTCTTTATCTCGTCTAAACTGTAACCAACGGTTGCCAAAGGACTCAAAAATTTCATATTGGCAGTAATTGCTTTTGCCAAAGAGGCTTCGCCATTTGCTTCCAACAGTCTTATTGCCTCATCAAATTCAAAAGTAAGAAGCTGCGTATATGCTTTATACTTTGAAGCTTTTACATCTTCGCCCACTTTGTCGTAAAGCGTAGCTGCCAAGCCATAATTTGATTTTGCAACTTGGGCTTCACACATTTTTATCACAGAAGCCTTATCTTCTTTATTCAAATATGCATCAGCAACTTTTCCAAACATTTGTTCGGCCTCCGAAGTTTTATTTTCAGCCATTAATTGCACAGCATACTTTTGCAAGCCCGAAGTGATATTGCCTGCATAGTAAGAATCAAATGCTTTGTCATAATTCTTTTTTGCAAAATAGATATCTCCGGCCTTTTGGAATCCTTCTTCTTTCTTTTGCAACATATATGTTTCTGCAGCTTTTATATCATCACCTTTAGCAACATACTCATCTGCGATTTTGCCGATTTTATCGCTCGCCTCTGCCGGAATGTAGTATTCTAACGCCTTGCCGTAGCTATCTGCGCCTTTATCAAAATATTTATCACCTGCTGCTCTTGCGCCTTCTTTATAAGCATCTGCTTTGGTAAAAAAACTAATTGCCGAGCGCAAAGTTTTTACTTCCATTTTAGGATCGGTAGAGGCAAATGCTTCTTCCAATTGTAGGTAAGCTAACTTTTTAAAGCCTACTTTCCTATCTTCTTTACTTGCCGAACCAAAAGATGTTGAAGCTGCTTGAAAATCTTTAATCTCAAGATAAGCATCACCAAGCTTTACTGCTATTTCAGGGCTTTTTAAGCCCCCAGCCATCCACTGCTGGCGCGCTTTTTGCACCAATTCATTACGCTTGGCTTTATCGCTTTGCTCCATTGCCTTTTTCAAAGTTTGGTTGCCCTTTTCTATGTCTTTATTTTGTGAAAATGCTGCTGTAGAAGAGCATAAAAGCAAACCTGCTATCAATTTTGTGAGTGAGTGTTTCATGTACCCGTTTTAATTTGAAAAACGAATAAACAGCAAAGAATTTGTAAATGAAATTTTAAGGCGAAAAAATTATCTACAAAGCATTTTATGTAAGCAAAAAGCACATAAACACAAGTGAAACTGCAAAGCATAAAAACAAAAAGGCAGTCATTGCTGACTGCCTTTCTTTCCATATAGGTATTAGAAAACTACTTAAGAATTTCAGTAACCTGACCGGCACCTACTGTACGACCACCTTCACGAATTGCAAAACGCAAACCTTTTTCCATCGCGATTGGGTAAATCAATTTTACAGACAAAGTTACGTTGTCGCCAGGCATAACCATTTCTACACCAGCAGGCAAAGTAATTTCACCAGTTACGTCAGTTGTACGGAAGTAGAACTGAGGGCGGTATTGGTTGAAGAATGGAGTGTGACGACCACCTTCTTCTTTGCTCAATACGTAAACTTCGCATTTGAACTCGGTGTGTGGAGTTACCGAACCAGGCTTCACGATAACCATACCGCGTTTGATAGCCTCTTTCTCAATACCGCGCAACAACAAACCTACGTTGTCGCCCGCTTCACCTCTGTCAAGGATTTTGCGGAACATTTCCACACCAGTAACAGTAGATTGAAGTGCTTTATCACCTTCTTTTTGCAAACCGATAATATCAACCGGATCGTTTGAGTTGATAACACCACGCTCGATACGACCAGTAGCAACAGTACCACGACCAGTGATAGAGAACACGTCCTCAACCGGCATCAAGAACGGAAGATCAACCATACGTGGAGGAACTGGAATCCAGCTATCTACAGCAGCCATCAATTCATTGATGGTTTCTACCCATTTAGCCTCGCCATTCAAAGCACCCAATGCAGAACCTTTAATTACTGGGATGTTATCACCATCGAAATTGTAGAATTTCAACAAATCGCGAATTTCCATTTCACCCAATTCCAAGAACTCAGGATCGTCCACCAAATCAACTTTGTTCATAAAAACAACGATTTGAGGAACACCTACTTGACGCGCCAACAAGATGTGTTCGCGAGTTTGAGGCATTGGTCCGTCTGTAGCGGCAACCACAAGAATAGCACCGTCCATTTGAGCAGCACCTGTTACCATGTTTTTGATATAGTCAGCGTGACCTGGGCAGTCAACGTGAGCATAGTGTCTGTTTGTAGTTTGATACTCTACGTGAGCAGTATTGATAGTGATACCACGCTCTTTTTCTTCTGGAGCATTGTCAATTGAAGTATAGTCGCGCACTTCCGCAAACCCTTGTTTTGCCAATACCGTGGTGATTGCAGCAGTCAAGGTTGTTTTTCCGTGGTCAACGTGACCAATAGTACCGATGTTAACGTGCGGCTTGTCTTTGATAAATTTTTCTTTAGCCATTGCTTTACTTTTTAATGATTGATGTAAATGTTTATAATTGATTGAAATTATATGTCATACTCCTCCTGCCACCATATTTTGAGCCGTTGATGAGAATCGAACTCGCGACCTCTTCCTTACCAAGGAAGTGCTCTACCACTGAGCTACAACGGCAA
>CAZYXR010000077.1:11342-13381 GCA_964650845.1 uncultured Chitinophagaceae bacterium | reverse complement strand
ATATTATCGGCCTCAGCAAAAACAGCCTCGGCTTGTGCATCGGGTTTTGGGTTTTCATCGGGGCGGCCTTTTGCATAAGTTTCAATGCGTACATCCGCCCATTCTTCCATGTAAAAAATATCCTTGCCCGATGACTCTAACTTGCTGCGTATGCCTACATCTTTATGCAATAATGCTTTTAATAAATGTGCAGGGCCGAAAGTATTGTGCGAAAAATCTTTTGCGTGTGCTTGAGCAATGTGTACTGCTTTTTTAACTGAATCGGTGAAGGACATGAAACTGTTTTTTTGATTAAATTGAAAATAACTTGGGTTTGAAAATGCAAATGTTTTTTATTTACACACCAATTTCGTACAGAAAAGATTTTCAATTATGGGTCAACCAGCCGCAAGACTTACAGATATGCACACCTGCCCGATGCAAACTCCGGCAGTGCCTTCGCCAATTCCTCATGTTGGTGGACCAATAACCGGGCCGGGCACTCCAACTGTGTTGATTGGCGGATTGCCCGCTGCAACAGTGGGCGATATGTGTGTGTGTGTAGGGCCGCCAGATAGTATAATAAAAGGTTCGGCTACAGTAATGATTGGAGGCAAACCTGCAGCGCGAATGGGTGATACAACTGCCCATGGCGGCTCAATTGTAGCTGGCTTTCCGACTGTTATGATAGGCGGATAATTTTTTTTAAACAAGTAGAGTACTGCAATAAATATATTTTCGCTGCATGGCAAACAATTCAACTCCAATAGCAAGAACATCGTTAGACGCAACTGTTATTTACACATTTTTCGCTTTCATTTTTTTGTTGTTAGGTGTAGTTGCTTTTCGTTCGTTTACTGGCGAAGATTGCAGCAAGGTTGGCTTTGCTGTTATGTCTGACGGATTTAGGGCTGGCGAGGTAGTTACATTAAAAGATACAACTTTTGGCGCGCAGTCTTGGGAGTGGGATTTTGGAGACAATACTCCGTTGGCTAAAATTAAATCTCCTATTCACGTATTCGATAATCCCGGCAAGTACACCATTAAATTGGTAGTAAACAATTCATGCGATAAGCAATTGACTGTAACTATTCTGCCCAAAAAAGCGCCAGTTCAGCAATTGGGCGAGCAATTGGTTTTGCCTATTGTGAAGTTGCCTAAGCGTGTATATGTTGGTGAACCCGCTACGTTTGTTGCCGACTCTAGCAATGCTTCATCTTTTGATTGGAACTTTGGCGAAACCGAACGCACAGATGCCAGTGGCAAGCAAGTAACTTACACTTTTAGCACAACAGGATCCAAAAACGTAACTGTATATGTTAATGGAAATTCAAATGTTGTAACGCAGTCGGTAAACGTTCAAAAAAGAGCTGCAAATGATGCGCCTGTTGCCGGAGGCGGTGGCGGAAGTGCTAATGCTCCACAAGCGGTCGAGGCTCCCGTTGCGGCTGCAAATCCATTGCCGGCAGGCGTAAAAGCTCCATTGATAAGCGATGAAGATTTTATGAAATTGCTGAATGATGTGGCTAAAGGAAAAACTAAGCTGGAAGATTTGCTTACATACTCATGCGGTAAAGGCAACATTACCGTAACGGTGAATAATGCCGAGAAAATGACTTTGACGGAACTGTTCGGCAAATTGAAAGGCGAAAAGAAAATTTACATCAAAAAGTCGCGTAATAGAACAAATGCCAATAACTGCATTTTGGATTTGGAAATTGAAACTAAAAAGAAGTTGATGTAGTTTTTGAAAGTGCTATTTGCCTTCAAAATTGAATCCCAATTTTGAAAGTGATGCACCAATTTCTGTTCCTTTATATGCTCGTTTAGGAACCTCAAATTCTGCAATAATTAAATCGCCAGCAAACTCGTTGAAAATACCTTGTGCTATGATGCCTTCCTTGCCAACGCAAAGTGAACATCCGACCATTTTTTTGCCTTCGTATGGACCACCAACAATGTAGCCTACACTGGTGGCACTGGCAATAACCATGTTGTGAGTTTTTGCCAAAATACTTAAGGGTTTTATCCATTTATCTCGGTAGGGGTCTTCTGCCTCA